>CAYRHA010000009.1:1359-15281 GCA_964424005.1 uncultured Muribaculaceae bacterium | reverse complement strand
TTGATATATTATTTAATACTCTTAATCCTAATGGTAAATACATATAAACACCAGAAGAACTCTTTTTAATCATTCCGCTTCTAACTAATAAGTTTCCACTAATTGAGTCTTCATTCTTAGCATCTTCTCTTAATGTATTAAAATAACTATTTTTAAGTTTCATAAATTCACCTTCGTATTTAAAGTATAACAAAAATATATGTATATTTCTATATTTTCTTTAAATATCTTTCCATTTCACTAAATATACAACCACAATATTTTTGCATGTACAATTTTAATTCCCTAGCTCTATTTTGTCCTTCTCTAAAATGTTCTCTGAAATCTCTATAAATAAACTTTATATCGTATTCTTTTGATAATTGCTCACATACTTCTTTTATTTGATCATGTTTTTGATAAGGGCTTATTAGTAACGATGTAGTAAAGGCATCAAAACCGTTTTCTTTTGCATATTTAACAGTCTCTTCTAATCTTTTTCTATAACAATAAGAACATCTATTCTCAATGTCATCAATAACATTCTTTGTAAATTCTACTAATCCATATTCATCTTTATATATAACATCAAGATTAATTAATTTAGAATATTCTTTTAAACATTCCATTCTTGATTTATATTCAGTATAAGGATGTATATTTGGATTATACCAATAACCAGTTACATCATGTTCTTCTTCTTTTAATATATCTATGCACTTTATACTACAAGGTGCACAACAAATATGTAACAAAACTTTCATAACATCACCATAAAAATTATAACATAAAAGTCAGAGTTATCTTCTGACTTTATTTTTTATTATAAAACTATATATAATCTTATCCTTTACTATATAGAAACATGCTTGGTTTTCTTTTTCATATAATATTATTGGTAAATTCAAATTATTTGATAGGTTAAACATTTCGTTGAAAGTAGTTATTATTATTGGTTTTAAATCTTTTGAATTTATCATATTTTTTGTTTCTATTATCTTCTCTGCATTGTCTTTCTTCAATCTTTGAATATATTTATAATAATTATTGCTTATTTTATTAAATCTTATTCTACCAATACAAATTAATATCATTATTACAGCAATTGAACAAACATAAATGTATATATTGGCTTTTGAATAATCTGTTTCTAAAAAGTTAATTGGTCTAATTGAATTCTCTTCAATATTATGATTATCTACAGTTACTTTATAAACATCTTCATTTACATTTATTCTAGAAATAACCTCAAAGTTATCTTTTATTATATAATTATCATTATAGCCATTAATTTCAACAGGCATTATTATCTTTATATATGCTTTTATTGGTATTGAATACAGTTCAATAAAGTCTTTTATCTCATTGCTATATTCATTTAAATCAATATCTACTGTCTCAATTATTTTATTATTCTCAGGTGTTAATATAGATGTTCTTTCTTCTTTAAGAATATATTCATCTTCAAGTATTACTAAATCATCTATTTCATAATCTCCTTCAATACACTTTTTATATAAAACTAAAATAACTGAGTGTTTTTCAACAACATCGATGAAATCATCTGAATTATATGTATATTCCATTGTCATTCTAATCTTATCAGTTAAAGGCAACACATAGCTCTTATCTTCTGGTAATTTTTGTTTATCAGTTACATCATTCTCAATTAAATATACTTCATAATCAATATTTCCACTATTTGTATATATATAATTACTTAATTCGTTTCTATTATTAAAAAGTACAATAAAAATATTGTAAGCACCCAACAAGAATGCAAATAATAAAATCATTAAAACCAAAACATAAAATGTCTTGTCGTTAATTTTCTTTCCCCTCTTCATTCTTGCCTCCAATATTATAGAAAAATTATAGCATAATTATTTTTAATCTACAATAAAAGAACAAGGTTTCCCTTGATCAATTATTTGCTTGTTTTAAAGAATTTTTAACTTGCTCATAATTATTTTTAATAATTGCATATCCTTTTTCTTCAACAAAATTAGTATTATATTCCTCTATTAATTGCTCATTAAAACCACTTATTTTTGTTTTAATCTTTTCCTTCTCAACTGTAACTAATGTATTGATTATTGCTTGTTTAGCATCTCCAGATAGGCTTGAATCATATAGAGAACTTTGAGTAAATAGTCCTTCTTTATATTCATTGCAACTTATTTGATACTCTTCAATTATTTTTGCTTTTTCTGCTCTCCATATACCGTTTCTTACTGATTCAGAAGAAGATACTAAATCTCTTCTTGTATTGGTATAATTAGCAATTTTATCTTGTATTTCGTTCATAGACATATCCATGATATCTGTTTTTACTAAAGAAGCATTCAAATCTAGTGCTCTTTGAATAAATAACATCTTACTATTCGAAATTTTAAGCATTAAAGCTTCTTCTTCCATATCATCACTTAAACCATTTGCCAATAATAGAGCATATATTTCTTGTTCTTCTAAATAACTGTTTAGTTTTGATATAGTTAAATCTGTTAATCTTTCACTTTCCTCTTCATTGTTTGAATATGCAGTAACTAATATACTGTTTTCATAACTAAATTCATCAATATAACCAATTAATACAGATGTTTCAATTACAATTTTTAATGCATCTTTATAAGGTAACCCTTTTAAATCTAATTCAACAAGTAAAATATCTGCTTCTCCATTTAACGCGATTACATCAATTACTTTATCATTTTTATTTAATACAAATTCAACACTTGGATTAAGATCAACTGTTACATAGTTTATATTTTTGTTGTATATAACTGCATACAAAACAAAACCAACTAGTAATAATCCTATTAAAATAATTAATATATTCTTTAGAGTTCTCATGATATGCCTCCTATAAGTCTACTATTTCTCCAAAGCCTACTACTTTTTCAACATCCAAAGCAAAACCAATACCTTTACCTGGTTTTTCAAGTTCTGCTTCTTCATTAATCCTATCAAGTATTCTATTTGTTTGACTCTTATCTACGACAATGAATATTATTTCTTTCTCTGGTTCAATTGGTATTCCAAAAATCTTATCTGTTTCATGAACACTAGATCCTCTACCATTAATGACAGTACTTCCTTGCGCTCCTTCTTTCATAGCAACATCAACAACTAATTTTGAATTACCTTTTTTAACTATAATGATTAATAAATCGTATTCATTTTTCATTCTATCTCATCTCCTTCAATAATCTTGCAATTCCTATGCATTTTTTGGCATCTAGAACGAATGCTATTCCACTTCCTGGCTTGTTTAGTTTTGCTTTTTTAGCAATTGCTTTCAATACATCAATTACTATTTCTTCCCTAACACCGATAAATATTATTTCTTTTTCGGGCTCATATTCAACTCCTAAAATACTTTCATATATCTTTCTCTCAGCTGTGCCTTTGCCATAAAAAATAGTACTTCCTTCTGCTCCTTCTTTTTTAGCCACTTTGACTAAATCAGTTGCAAAACCTTTTTTTACAATTGCTACAATTAACTTCTGATTCAACAAATACTTATTATCCATTATAAACCTCCCTATATCTTTTTTTTCTCATATATAACACCTAATATTAATATTGTTATTATTGGTAACATGGCTACTAGTGCTATTGTACCAAGCCCATCAAATAAAGGATTACTACCAGGCAAAGAATTTGATAAAGATATCGTCATTGTTATTAAAAATGTAGCTATCATTGGTCCTGTTACTACACCTCCAGAATCAAATGCAATAGAAACAAACAATGGACTTGCAAATTTAGTTAGTATAAATACTATTATATATCCTGGTAGTATAAAATACATTAATGGAATTCCTAAGTATATTCTTAGAATTGATAAAGAAACTGATAAAGCTACACCTATTGATAAGAAGATTAATACCATCTTTTTATTAATATATCCTGAAGTTGCTTCCTCAATTTGATCATTTAATATTTTAACAGCAGGTTCTGCTAAAGTAACAACACATCCTATTAATAATCCAATTATAACAGGTATCCACTTGTATTCAAAATTTGCAAAATATTCACCAATACTAGTACTACACTTAATAAAACTAATATCAGTCCCCCATAAGAATAATGTTAATCCTATAAAAGTAATTACTAATCCGTATAATATACTTAAAAACTTTTCAGGCTTACATTTAAGTATAAATATTTGCATAAATACATATATTAATAATAATGGTAAAAGAGCATAGCAAGAATCTTTTAAAGCATCAATAAAACCGCTAAATATTGATTCTACCATCCGGAAATCACCCCCAAAATAAGAACTGCTAAAATTGGTCCGGCAGATGCTAAACCAACATACCCAAAGCTCTCATATGATTCTTTTCTAGTACCTTTAACAGAAGATATCCCTATACCTAAAGCCAATATAAATGGCACAGTCATTGGACCTGTTGTAACTCCTCCAGAATCAAAAGCTAATGCTAAATATTCTCTTGGACAAAGCAATGCAAAAATAAGTATCAATAAATAACTTACAAATAAAGTCTTTTTAATGGATAATTTATAAATAAATTTAATTAAGGATAATGCTAAAAATAATCCTACACCTAATGAAATGAATATTGCTAGAGAATACTTTCCTATAATATTATTAGATACAGAATTAAATTGATCAATTAAAATTTGTACACCTGGTTCTGCAATAGTAGCAGCAAAACCAACAGCAACAATAAAAGATAATATAAACCATATTCTCTTGTTTTTAACTATAGATTTACCAACTAAATCACCAAGAGGTATAAGACTATTATTTGTGCCTAATAAAAACAAAGTAAATCCAGCAATAGTAATTACTACACCAATAAAAAAAGTAATAAATCCAGATATACTAAAAGTTCCAGATATTAATTGGAAGGCAATCATAAATAATGATATTGGTAATATTGAAAATAAAACTTCTTTAAATGTCTCTTTAATATTCAAAATAACACCTCCAAGAAGATTACTGTATTGTTATATAAGTACATTATATCATTTTAAATATAAAGCTTAAAGATTATTTGAAACAAATAGCATTAAAAAAACGACACAATTGTCGTTTTATAATTATTATCTATTTCTTTGTTGTATTTCTTGATCTGCTTTATTACCATTCTCAATTACAGGATAATTAACTTTATTTTCATTACTTGTTTGATTTGTTTCTTGTTGTATCTCTTCTGTTAATTCTTCTAATTCTCCCTTAATTTCATTTTTCTTTTGCTCAACAATAGTATTTACTATTTCTTCTTGTTCGGTTGGAGTAACTTCCCCATAATTAACTTTGTTTTCTTCCCAAATTTGTTCCTTTTCTTGTTCTAAAGCTTGTTCTGCTTCTTGTATTTTCACTTCTTTTTGCTCTTTCCATTCGTTTTTTAATTGTTCTTGTTCAATATTGGTTTCTTCGTATCTAATTTGAACATTTGATTGAATTTGTTTTTGAATATCTTGAATAGTAATTTCAACTAGTTCTTCCTTGCTTAATGTTGAATCAATATCAAGTAATCTATTAATTAATAACATCTTGCCATTAGATACATCATATTGTTCTGCTTCGGCTTTAATTTCATCATCAACGCCTTGTGCAGCGACTAAAGCATATACTTCTTTAGTTTCTAAATATGAATTTGCATTTTCAATTACCTTTTTTTCAATATTTAGTCTATCTTCTTCATCTTCACATGAAGTAGTCACAACTATTGCATTATCTCCAGAAAGCTCATCAATATAGCCTGTCTCAATAGCTGCATCAATTACTTTTTCAGTTGCATCTTCTAAAGATAAACCAACTAAGTCTAAATCTGAAGTAATTATATCTGCATCTTCATTTATTGAAACAACTTCTAAAACTTCTCCATCAATGTTGTAAGCAAGCTCAACACTTGGATTAATATCTAACATCAAATATCCCACAACTCTATTTGTTAATATCAAATATCTATAACCAATCCAAGACAAAACACCAAAACCCAACAAAATAATTAATACTGTTAATGCCTTTTTCATTTCTTTCCTCCTATTATGACTTTACCATAAATTATAAAAAAAAACAATTTACAAAAAATTGTTAATTTCATTGGAGGGGCTAGTCGGATTTGAACCAACGATCAGGGTGTTGCAGACCCATGCCTTACCAACTTGGCTATAGCCCCATTAGGTATTTGTATTATAACAAATAATTAATTATGTATCAATACAAATACTGTTTTTATTCTACATCTACTTGACTTTCTATTGTATAGTTATGTAATACTTCATCAGCATTTAAACTCCTATTGTATATTTTAATATCATCAATGTATCCATCAAAATAAGTTCCACTCCAAAAGTTTCCTATTGAGGCATTCGAATTACTAAGCGTCGGCAAGATACAATCATCTTGGCTGAATAATATACCATTTAAATATCCTTTGACTGTTGTGCCATCGTAAGTCATCACTATATTATACCAAACTCCAGCGGAAATAGTTTGAGTAATATAATTATGAACAGAACCATCCCAATACATTATAACTGCAAAATTACTAAGCCCCGCGCTAATTGAAAATCCAGTTGAACCAGCAGCTTTTGGAAATACTATTATTCTATTGGAATAATAATATGTTGCTGCAATTGTATCAGCATTAAACCATGCCGATATTGTAAATATACCATTAATAATAGTATTTGCTGCAGGCAAATTAATATATGCAGTATATCCATTAAATACCGATGCTTTATTAGTTTCTCCAAATCTATTCTCGCCCATTGTTACATTCGCATTTGTACCACTATAATTCTCTTTTTTGTCATTAAATGTACTTCCAGTAATGTAATCACCCAAAGGCATATCTAATATTAACCCTTCTTCTAATATATTATTTGATACATAATTTGGACAATCTAAGTAAGGTAACATTTCGTAGTTATCTGTTAGTTTTGTAATCAACACATAGCCTTCACATGGTGTATCTTCATCTTTTAAATCATTAATTTCTTCCATATATTGTCCTTCAATTAATGTTGAAATATCGATTTTAATTGAAGTACCAACAACACTTGGTAAAGAACTAGTGTTTTCTAAAGTATAATTATTTGCGGCATCCAGCATCCTATTTTCATTTTCTAAAAACAATTTTTCTCTATTTCTGTCAATAACATTACCAATTGATGGAATAGTTATTGCCAATATGAGCCCCATAATAATCAACACTGCTAATAATTCAAGTAAAGTGAATCCTTTTTTCATATTCCCTCCTAGAATCTACATAACAATTATATCATTATTGTAAATTAAAAAGAATAAATATTATTTATTCTTTCTATAACTCAATACCAAGTCTTTCTTGCCATTAAATCTTGCTGATTCTACTTCTATTGTTTCAAAATTTTCTTCGCTAAAGACTTCTTTTCTAAATTCACTATTATTAATACAAGGTTGTTTATAATAAAGCGTATCTAAGTCTTTGTACCTGTATATATACCCAAGAAATATTTTCCCATCTTCCGTTAAATTCTTTGATAAATTGTCTACTACAAATTTCTTAAACTTTTTGATTCCTTCTATACCATTAATTGAATCTATATAACTCGAAATATTTGATAGAAACATGTATTTGTATTCTTTATCTTTTATTTTACTATTAATATCGTATAAGTCACTATTTACAAAACTAATAGAATCTTGAGATAGTTTTTCTTTTAATTTATAATAGTTTTCAATTCTTAAATATGGATTTTGTCTTCTCATCATTTTAAATGCAACTTCAGACGATTTAAACAATTTTGAATCTCTTATATTGTATCCCTTTTCTACAGAATATAGTCCATCCCAAAACTCTTTGCTAGATTCAGTTAACTTATCTCTAATTCTTAAATACATCTTTTCTTCAAAAAAACTTTTTGATTTTCTAGCATTTGTTATATCATAATATAAGAAATATCTAAGATATTCATTATAGTTTAATTTTGATATCGCAGAAATCTTTAAATTCATATAATGTTCAGTCAAAATATTTCTATCAAAGGTGTCCACTTTTTTTGCTCCATATAAAGCAGAATTTAATGCATGATCTCCAGAAGAACAAACCGTAAGAACATTTGCATTATCAAAATTAATATTTTTGAAATATCCTTGTATATTTTCTGTTGTAAAAGGATAAATACCGCTATAGTTCTTAAATTTGTCACCTTTTAATATCAAACCCTCTGCTTTTTCTATTGCCTTTTTTAAAATAATTGTATCCATATTCAATACCACCTTATAATAGTAAAATACAGCACATTTCTGTGCTGTGTTTTATTCTATTGGAATTTGTTTTACGCTTGATTTAATTTCTTCTTTTGGAAACGTTACTTTTAATGTACCATTTTCAAATTTAGCATTGATTTCTTTTTCATTAATGTCACCTACATAGTAACTTCTAGTAGTTTCTCCATAATGACGTTCTCTTCTGATGTAATTTGTGTTGTCCTCTATTACCTCTTCTTGTTTAGCTGTAATAGTTATGTATCCATCATCATAGTCAATGCTCACGTCTTCCTTTTTGAATCCTGGAATATCTGCTTCGATAACATATTTTCCATCTTTCTCATAAATGTCAGATTTCATCATGTTATTTGATAATTTAAATTCATTTATATTATCAAATAGACTTCCAAATAAAGGATCTCTTGTGATTAAATTCATAACTTCACCTCCATGATTAAATATTACTACAAACATTAGCAATTGTCAATATCGAGTGCTAATATTTTCGTTAAAAAAATCTAGTTAAACTAGATTATTTGTATTGGTAACCCGTATGAGATTTGAACTCATGAATGTTGCCTTGAGAAGGCAATGTGTTAGACCCCTTCACCAACGGGCTATAAAGTGTTTCGGCGCATCTCCGAAACACAAAAAGTATTATATCACAGACTAATAAAATATATCAATAACTACAGTTATTTCTTTTTTAATATATCTCTTATTTCCTTCAATAATTTTTCTTCATTTGTAATTACTATTTCTTTTTGTTCTTCCTTCTTTCTAAATCTGTTGATTAACTTGATCATTATAAATATAACAAAAGATATGATCAAGAAATCAACAACATTTTGAATAAACATACCATAAGCTATTGTTGAATTACCAATTATTACTGATAATTTTGAAAAATCTAATCCTCCAAATATTAATCCAATAATAGGCATTATAATATCGTTAACTAATGATGCAACTATTTTGCCAAATGCACCACCAATTATTATACCAACTGCTAAATCCAAGACATTACCTTTAGAAATAAATTTTTTAAATTCTTTTATCATTCTATTCCTCCTTATATTTTAATTATATCAAATATAATAGCAGTGACACAATTTAGTCACAATTTTATATTAAGTTTTTCTAGGAGGTTTTCATTCGTGACTTTTTATAATTTGTTTATCTATGAAAGGAGATATTATGTTTTTTATTAAAAGAGCTTTATTATATGTTAGAAGAAAAAAAGCAAAGTATTTACAATTGGTGCTATTTTGTAAGCATTAGCTTTTTATGCTCTCCATCCTCTATATTAACTGAAGTTGATTTATCCGGTTCCATTGCTTGCAATTGACAATGTAATCTGGTAAATGGGCAATGAAAATATCGATATCTACTCCCATTTTCGCAGATTCGGATTGCATATGTTGGACGGTTTATAGGAAAATCTTCATTTTCTTTACTTTTAGAAAAAGTTATTTCTATTTTATTTTCATATTTTTCAATTTTTAAAACTGCAGCAGTTTCAAAAGGGTCATAATCATCACTATGCCATAAAATAATACCATCTTTTACTAATCCTGTGCTTATAGCTAATACTTGCCAGTGCTTCATGCGTTCATCATTCTCTTGTTTCAATCTTTTTGTCTCATCTTTTGATTTACTTACACATTCGTTTTCTAAATCAAATACATTACCAGTAATTATATCTTGATATAATTTGTTAAACAAACAGTATACTCCATCATTCTTTTCTTCTATAATAAATTTTATGTCATCAATATCATTTATTCGATCATAATCAGGAATCCAAAATGTATCTGGTGCATCATGTCTAATAATTAAAAATGATTTTGTACCGTCAAATACTCTAATATTTGGATACTCTTTTGAACCTTCTTTTGTAATTGTTATCATTTTAATACTCCTTAATTGCTAATTATTATAGCACAATTGTATTACTGTGCATTTTTTATTACAAATTATGTACGTTTTTCTTAAAAAAACGAACCTCTTTTGGAAAGTTCGATTAGTTTATACATATGGTGGAATATTCCAATAGACATAAAACGTTTTATTGTAATTTTTTATAAGTCGTTTAAGCTAATTACATTAGCACCTTTACTTTTATAGTAATCTAACATTTCAGAAATTTTCTTTTTATCCCAACTAGAAATACAATCTGATAAGACATTAACATTATAATTAGCCTTACATAAATTATAACAAGTTGATTTAACACAAATAGTAGCGTCTGCTCCTGCTAGGTATAAATCACTTATTTCATTTTTACTAATAAAATCTACAAATTCCTCACTATCAAATGCACTTGCCGTATATTTTGTAAAAATATTTTTTGACACTACTTTTAAATCTGATGCTAATTCAGATCCATGTGTATTTGGTTTGAAAACCCTCGTACCATCTGACAAATTTTCATGTCTTATATAAATAACATGAATATTGTTGCTAACTGCCCATTCTATTGATTTATTTATATTATTAATTATTTCTTTGTAATTCTTTGATGTGTCATTTTGAATATCTATTATTACTAATGCCTTTTTTAGCATAAATTCCCCTCCTTTTTTAATATAGCTTATACTGATATTATACCATAAAATAAAAACGAACTCCTTATTGGAACTCGCTTCAATTCTTTAATGGGGCGACATATGGGAATCGAACCCATGCATGTCGGGTCCACAACCCGATGCGTTAACCACTTCGCCAACATCGCCATAAAAGTACATAAGATATTTTAACATTATACTTGAGGTTTATCAAGACAAAAAAACAACAAATGTTAATTTGTTGTTTTAGTTATTACTTCCAAGAATTGTTGCTGTCGTTATTGTTTCTTCTAGAACCGAATCTTTCATTCTTTCTAGCAATTCTACAGTCTTTACATCTTGTTGGCTCGTTAGTGAATCCTTTTTCTTTATAGAATTCTTGTTCGCCAGCTGTAAAAACAAATTCCTTACCGCAATCTTTGCAAACTAAAGTTTTATCTGTCATGATTTATACCTCCTTCTTCAAATATGGATTTTAATTATCTAATTTCCGCCAAATTAAGGAGGTATCGAATAAACTTAAAATCTAATTGGTATCTTAGCATCTTTTTAGTTAAATAGCAAGTGATTACCACTTTATTTCGTTTTTATTTACATTTTTTAGTATTTTATTTACTTTTGAGAATGGTTTACTGTCCTTAAATCCTTTGTGATATGATAATGGTGATGGATGTGCAGACTCAATAACATAATGTTTTGTATTTGTTATATATTGCTTCTTTGATCTTGCAGCATTCCCCCACAATACAAATATAACTGAATCATCTTTCTTATTTAACTCTTCTATTATCTTATCTGTAAATATTTCCCAGCCTTTATCCTTGTGTGAGAATGGCTTGTCTTTTTCAACTGTTAATACTGTGTTTAATAACAGAACACCTTGTTTTGCCCAATCAGATAAATCACTATCTTGCCTATCTATATTTAAATCGGATTTTAACTCCTTAAATATATTTTGAAGTGATGGTGGTTTTGCAATATTGTTGTTAACAGAAAAGCATAATCCATTTGCCTCTCCTTCTCCATGATAAGGATCTTGGCCAAGAATTAATACTTTAACATCATTGTAATCAGTTAGCTTTAAAGCTTTGAATAAATCCGTTTTTGACGGATATATCGTTTTTATTTTGTTTTCTTCGTTTAAAAAAGCAACAAGCTTTTTAAAATAGTCCTTGTTTAACTCTTCTTGTAAAATATTATCCCATGTATTATTGAAAATCTTTATTATTTTTCTTTCTATCATAAGATTTTTTACCTTTCTTAGGCATAATTATCTTAGTATATGTTCTTATAGTGCTATTAACACGTTTTTTTCTGAATTCTTTTGATTCTTTTAAATTATTCATAATATCACCATAAAAATTATATCATAAAAAAAGATAATTATTATCTCTATTTATGATAAGTTTCATTACTTATTATTTTGAAGCTTCTGTATAGCTGTTCTAGAAATATTAATCTGAATAATTGATGTGGGAAAGTAAATTTTGAAAATGATAATTTATAATTAGACCTTTGTTTAGCTTTATCATCTAATCCGTCAGATCCACCAATTATAAATACAATATTGCTATTTGTTATCGTTGTTTTCTCTAATAATTTTGAAAAGTCTATAGAATTTAATTGTTCACCATCAATTTCTAATGTAATAACATAATCTTTGTCTTTAATATATTTATTAATATCTTTTGATTCATCTAATTCTATTACTTCTAGTTTTGTATATTTTGTAAGTCTTTTTAAATAATCATTAATAGCCTCAGTCATATACTTTTTTTTATTTTTCCTACACATATTAGTTTCATATTATATTTTTATTTTCTTTGTCCTTTCATTTTGAGTAGCAACCATTACCTTTATGTCTTTATTTTTATTTTTATCAAAATATTCATCTAATGCCATTTCTATTGTATTATTTGCCTCACTTAAGTGCGCTAATACTACATATCTTGTTTTGTCACCAGTTAATTGTGATAAATAATAAGAACAATCCTTGTTTGATAAATGGCCCTTATCACTTAGTATTCTTTGTTTTAACACATATGGATATTCTCCATTGATTAATGTTTCTATATCGTGATTGCTTTCTATGATATACATTTCTTTATTTTTTAACATTTCAAAATATTTTATATTTATATAACCAGTATCAGTTATGTAAGCTAATTTATCGTTTAAGATATAACCATATGACTCGATGTCATGTGATGTTTTTATTACCTTTATATTAATATCTTTTACGTTCATTTCTTTTGTTATATATACAATATTAGATTGTTCTATTAAAGCTTTTACATTCTCTTCCATCTTTAAAGATATATATACTTTTGTGTTAAATTTTTTACAGAAGTTCTTTAGTCCGAATATGTGATCATTATGTAGATGCGTTATTAATATTGCATCTAAATCTCTCGGATTAACATCAATTTCGCGTAAGTTATTTTCAACATAATTACAAGACATTCCAATATCTATTAATATCTTCGTATCTTTGTATTCAACATATGTACAATTTCCTTTTGAACCACTCGCAAGTACTGATATTATCATTATTCTTCCTTCTTGTATCCAATAAATGTAGATGTGTTTTTCTTAAATAGTAATTCTATTGTCTTTGTAGGACCATTTCTATTCTTGCCAATAATAAATTCAGTAACACTGTTATTGTCATCTGTTCTAGATTCTTTTGTATAGTAATCTTCTCTATATAAGAAAGCCACTATATCTGCATCTTGCTCTATAGAACCAGATTCTCTTAAATCACTCATTAATGGTCTCTTATCTTCTCTTCCTTCAACATTTCTTGATAATTGTGCACATGCAATAATTGGTACATTTAATTCTAATGCTAAAGTTTTTAAAGATCTAGATATTTCTGCTACTTCTTGTTGTCTATTACCAATATATTTATTAGAACCAGATACTAATTGTAAGTAGTCAATTACAACAAGAGCTAATCCTTCATCAGATGCTGCCAATCTTCTGCATTTTGCTCTTATTTCACCAACAGTTATACCAGGAGTATCATCCATATGTATATTTGTATCTGCTAGTTGGCTTATAGCTTCATTAACTCTCTTCCAATCACTATGTTCAAGGCTACCAGTTCTTAGCTTGTATGAGTCTATTTGACCTATAGA
>CAYRHA010000009.1:0-1349 GCA_964424005.1 uncultured Muribaculaceae bacterium | reverse complement strand
TATAGAGCTAATCATTCTCATTGCTAATTGTTCAGCACTCATTTCTAAGTTAAATATTGCTACTGCTTTTTTAGTAGTAGTTGCAACATTTGTTGCCATATTTAATATTAAAGCTGTTTTACCAACACCAGGTCTTGATGCTAATATTATAAACTCGTTTTCATGGAATCCAGTTGTAATCTTATCTATATCATGGAATCCACAAGCAACTCCAGTTACTTCTCCACCAGTTTCAGATAATTTTTCTAAATCTGATTGTGCTTTAAATAATACATCTTGTATCTTCTTAAATTCAGTTGTTCTTCTTGTTTTAACTACATTTAAGATCTTTCTCTCAGCATTATCAAGAATATCATTTATTGAGTCATCACCAATATATGCACCAGTCACTATATTAGTTGCTGTATCAATTAATCTTCTAAGTACTGCCTTTTCATTTACTATATTTATATAATATTCTACATTTGATGCAGTTGGAACTGAGTTTACAATTTCCAATAAATAATCTACATCTCCAACTTGTTTTAATTCTTTCTTCTTCTTTAATCTTTCTGTTACTGTAGTTATATCTACTGCATCATTTTCATTTTGTAATTCTAATAATACTTCGAAAATTTTAGAATGTGCTTCTGAATAGAATGAATCTGCATTTAAATCTTCGCATACTTTTTGAAGAGCATATTTTGATATAAATGCTGCTCCTAAAACTGATTGTTCAGCTTCAATACTATTTGGTAATACTCTTTCCATAACTACACCTCTTTTTCTATATCTATTTTCAAGTTTGCAACTATGTCTTTGTATAAACTAATCTTAATAATATATCTACCTATATCAGATAAATCTTGTTTCTTTATGTTTTTTTTATCTATATCATAACCCAATAGCTTTAGTTCTTCTTCTATTTGTTTAGATGATATGCTTCCAAATGCTTTATTTGTTTTACCAGTTTTCAATTTAAATACAATTACTTTACTATCTAATTCTTCTTTTATTCTGTTATATTTTTTTCTTTCATCTTCATCTGTATCTTTTCTCTCTTTAATTTCTCTATCTAGTCTCTTAAGACCACCCTCAGTATATTGAATAGCATAACCATTTCTAATTAAGAAATTGTTAGCATATCCATCTTTTACCTCTTTAATCTCGTCTTTCTTACCTTGTCCTTTTAAATCTTTAATGAATATTATTTTCATAAATACCCCCAATAAACTCTTAGTAAATTTATTATACTATATTTTTATTAATTTGATTGCATTATTTCAATCAATATTATTATACTATATTTTTAGATATAAAAAAAACAAGATATTTCTATCTTGTAAAAGGTAATAAAGCCATAAAACGTG
>CAYRHA010000008.1:0-15285 GCA_964424005.1 uncultured Muribaculaceae bacterium | reverse complement strand
TATTTTATGGGGTTTTAGGTTGATAGACAACGGTCTTTCGGATTTCTCCAAAACCATTGTTGGGAGTTCAATTCTCTCCACCCCTGCCATAGTACATTAACTTGATAATATATCAAGTTTTTTTTATTGTAAAACCTGCTTTTTTTGACAAAATATACACAAAGTGATAATATATGTGCTCAAGAAGAGGGGATTATATATGCTATTAGATAAAGCTGTGATACCGCATTACATAGTGGATACTATTCCTTTTAATAAACTAAAAGGAATGGTAAATGTTAATGATGTATATTTAAAAGAAAAAAAGACATGGTATGTAGTTGATTCAAAATTACAATATTTTAAAACACGAGATGATTTAAGACTTTTCTCTGAAATGTTCTTTCAAGAATTTGCTAGTAGCACATTGAATTTAGATGTATTAAAGTACAAGCTAGCATATATAAGAAGAAAAGAAGATGGAAAAATTGAGGAAAAATCTACATTGGGTCTTTTATCCGAGAATTTTCAGAATCCTGGCAATAATTATTTTTTAGCAAGCGAATTATTTAACACTGTAATTTCAGATTGTAAAAAGTATGGAGATTTCTCATTAGTTACATTACTAAATTTTTTTAAAAATACAATATCGAACAAAGATTACTTAGTAATAAAGGATTTTTTAATTAAATTGTTTTTGGTTGATGCATTCACAATGCAACTAGATAGAAATCCTAATAATATTGGATTTGAAATAGATGCAATTGATGGATTATCATATTTAAAAAGATTAAGAGCTGATTTGGTAGAAAAACAAATAGGTAATTCTGCTGGGTATTTAGAAGAATCAAGCGATTTTTCACAAAAGAAAATAGTAGGATTAAAGCCATCTAAGGTATTTGATAATGAACGTATATTAGGAATTGATCATAAATTAGCATTTGTTAACAAGCCGGGTGATATTTGGACTCCGATATTTCCATTTTCACCAGAATTATTTTTTGGGCAAAATGGAACGAGTGCAAAAGAAAAGGCGGAATATGCTAGTAATAAATCCTTTGATGGTCTAGATCCTAATTTGGCTTCTTTATATTTGGAATACCCTAAGGAAAGCAAAGGTTACATTGATAGATTATCAAGAGACGATCAATATGAAAAAATAATTGAATCTTTTTGTAAACCAAATAGTCCTATATGTCTAGATAATGATCAAAGAGAGTTATTTTTAAATATATTGAAATCAAGACGTGAAGAGTTTAAAAAAGTTTTAAAATTGGGTTAAGATTATAATGATTCTGTGAACTTGGTATTAACATATCAAGTTTTTTTGTTATAATAATGATGAGGTGAAACAATGTTAGAGGAAAATAAAAAATATTTAGGGAAGTTAGTAAAAGTAGTTATGGATAGGCCACTAGCAACTGTTCATCCTGAACATGGTTTTGTATACATGTTAAATTATGGATATATACCTAATACAATTAGTGGAGATGGGGAAGAATTAGATGCATATGTAGTAGGTGTATTTGAACCAAAAGAAGACTTTGAGGGGAATGTAATTGCGATAATTCATAGAACAAACGATAACGACGACAAATTAATTGTTGCTCCCCAAAATAAAAACTATACAGATGATCAAATTAAGGCTTTAACAGAATTTCGAGAACAATATTATGAGTCAATAATTGTTAGAAAATAAAGAACTGTGAATTTTCTTTATTTAAATATCATATTAAATATTAGTCCTAAAGGCCAATTAGGTAATTAGCATTATTTGTGCTATAATATAAATACAAACAAGTAATATTAAAAATAATTGATAATTGAGTATTATTAGAAGGGAGTTAAACGGAGACTTCTTTTTTGTGACGGGGTTTATTAATATATAATATCTATAATAATAGATATGAGAAAGGTAAAAATTATATGAAGAAAATAAGATTGATTAGTTTAGCATTAATAATGCTAGTTTTTCCCATCATGGCAGTATCAGCGTTAGCATCAATTAATCAAGGGACAACAATTGATTTTGCTGTACTATCTGGTTCTACAATTACTAATACGGGTTCAACAACAATAAGTGGAGATATAGGATTATATCCTGGGACTTCATTTACAAATCCGGAAGGTATAACATTAACAGGGACAATTCATTTAACTGATGGAGTAGCAAGTATTGCAAAAGATGATTTAACAACTGTATACAATCAAGTAAGTGGATTATTACCAGTTACAAGAATTGTATCGCAACTAGGAGGTCAAACACTACTTCCCGGAATTTATGATTCTGCTGATGGCACTTTTCAAATTACTGGGACTTTAATTCTAGATGCTGCTGGAGATCCAGATGCAGTATTCGTATTTAAAGCTGAATCAACATTAATAACGGCATCATCTAGTACTGTTAGCTTAATAAACGATGCGGAGCATTGTAATGTGTTTTGGAAAGTAGGAAGTTCTGCAACATTTGGAACAAATTCATATTTTGTTGGGCATGTTTATGCATTAACTTCTATTACTGCAAATACAGGCGCAGAAATTGAAGGACAATTATTAGCAAGAAATGGAGCAGTAACTTTAGATACAAATACAATTACTAACACTATTTGTCCAGTTACAACAACTATTGAAGGTGGAGAATTACCAAATACATCAAGTAACTTATATCAAATAATGTTTGTTGGTATATTATTAGTGACATTAGGCTTAATTTCTCTTGTTATTAATAAGAATTATGCTAAAATTAAGAACTAAAAAGAACAGTTATGAAACAATAATATCATTAATAATAATATTATTAGGCATTAGTTGTATGACTTGGTCATTAATTAACATAAGAAGTAATTTTGTATATCAAACGACAATAAGTGTTGAAAATAATGAAGTAAAAAGCCCATTAAAATACAAAGCATATCCCTTTAAAGGAGATTATATAGGTACAATAACTATTCCGATATTAAACAAAACATTTCCAATATATGAAGGTACAAGTAATGATGAGCTTAAAAAAGGTGTAGGACACTTCACTGGAAGCGTGCTTCCAGGAATAAAAGACAATAGTGTTCTTTCTGCTCATAGACAGAACCAATTTAAAGAAATAGGGAAATTAAAAATTGGTGACCAAATTATAATTAATATTGGAGTTGAAGAGTATATTTATGAGGTTATTGGCACCAAGGTAGTAAAAAGTAACGATAAAACAGTTATCGTTTCAACAGAAGAAGCTATATTAACACTTACTACTTGCTATCCATTCAATTATATTGGAGCAGTAACAGAGCGTTATATAGTATCATCAAGATTAATTAATTAGAATAATAAAAATTATATAAAAAGAAAAGGAGATAATTATGAGATTATTAAGTTGGATTGGTGGAATTGTTGTAGTAATATGGTTGTTAGGATTTATATTTAAAATTGGAGGAAGTCTTATTCACTTATTACTTGTTGTAGCTGCGGTTGTATTTCTACTTGATGTATTATCAGGAAGAAAAAGATAGATAAAAGAGATTACAATTGTGTAATCTCTTTTAATTTGGCTTCATATCATTGCTGATGTCAATAATATTGTGATACAATATATTTATAAGGAAGTATAATATGGATGATTTTGAAAGAGGCACACAGTTAAAAGGCTATATGCAGAGAGAAACAAAAGGACATGATATAAGTTCAAATTATGGATATACATATTATTTTTGTCGTAATTTCTTGGAAAAATTATATGGAGAAGATCCCAAGAGATTTATATTAAAGGGTAGTTTTTCTCAATTTGCAAATCTAGGTGTACTTAAAAGACCTATCACGGATATTGATGTAGTAACTGATGGAAATATAGAAAAGGCAAATGATATTATTATCAAATTAACAAACACTAATGACAAAACAAAATATAGTATAAAGCAATCATTTGTTACAACAAATGCAACGATTAATTACAGAATATTATGTAATTTTGACAATATTCAGCATTTAATTACAATGGATCTTAGAAAAGAAGAGAATTTAGAAACAATAAACATACCATTAGTAAAAGTATTTGGAAAAGATAGAGAATTCAATACCAATTCTATTACTTTGGAAGAACATTTAGCAAACAAAATATATGTATCTTTATTAAACCTTCAATTACATTCTAAACTTGGTAAAGAGTTTAGAAGATTTAAAGATTTTTATGATATTTATTGGATGCTATCTTTAGGAGACATAAATGAAGATAAATTATCTAGTAAGTTGACATACAAGGTAAAAAACGATAGTTTTTTGAAAGAATATGATTTGAATGGTGCACTGTTTTCAAAGCAATTTATACGAGAAAATCGCAATCTTTGGGATGAAGATGCAAAGAATTATCAATTCAATGAGAGTGTAACTTTTGATGAAGCAACTTATGCTACTAATGAAATAATTTCTAAGATTAGAAAACAAGAGATTAAAGGTGAGGAACCAATAAAAACGAGGTAGAAAAGAAGAGCAATTATTATAATTGCTTTTTATATTACTCTATTGATTTTAACGAATCAATCATATCTATTTTTTTTAAGCTAACATTTATTATTAATTGTACTAATACTGAAAATATAATTGTTATTGCTGCAGATATAATATAACTGTACCATTTTATTTGCTTCAAGAACATTATGTTATCTGTTTGCGCAGTAGCTATTATAAATCTATGTAAGTATATTCCTAGAAATAATCCTAATATAATTCCTAATACTGTTAATATTGCAGTTTCTCTATACACGTAGATTGATATTTCCTTGTCATAGAAGCCCAATACTTTAAATGTAGCTATTTCTCTTCTTCTCTCACTTACATTGATTATAGTGAGGTTGTATAGCACTATAAAGGCTAATAAGCATGCACATACTACTATTAGTATTATTATTTTATTTAATCCAACAATAAAGCTATCAAATGTTTCTAATATGTCATCAGTATAATTAACTGTTAACACATTATATTCAGTTAATGGTATGTCTTTATTTATTTTACCATCTGCTATTATTGTATTGTATGAAATATCTTCCCCAAATACTTCCTCATAATAATTACTACTCATATATATGTAATGAGATACATAATTTTCTACTATGTCTGATACATATATTAAATGCAATTCATTATTACTATCTCTTATGCTTATTAAATCACCTTGATTTACTTCCAACAAGTTGGCCATTTGTTCAGTTATTATAGCACCATCATCATTAATACTAATATTTTTATCACTAATTTTACTGTTGAGAGATACATAATTATTAAACGCTAGAATATCTGATGGTATTATTACATATACATCCTCAGTTTTATTATTGAATTCAAAAGTGTAAGCATTTTGATTTACTAGTAATGGATTTACTACACCATTATTTAATAATATCTGTAATAGATCATCTTCTATTGTTTGTGCGTTATCATCTAATATATACATACTGTCATACTTTACTATGTTTTCATATTGTAATTGAGATATTGTATTAATACTATCATTAATGCCCATACCTGCTACTAATAATGCTGTGCAACCAGCAACACCAAGAATGGTCATTACTATTCTTTTTTTATATCTAAATATATTTCTTATTGTATTTTTCCACGTAAAACTTAATTTAGACCATAATATATTTACTTTTTCAACTGCTGCTTTCTTACCACTTTTTGGTGGTTTAGGTCTTAATAGTGTTGCAGGAACTTCTTTTAATTCTTTTCCACATGATATTATTGTAACAATAGTCATAATAAATAATGTAATAATTATTACTAAAGAGAATGGTAATGGACTTACTATAGTTATTAATTTTGGTACATAATATCTAGATAAGAATACCCCATATATTATCTTTGGAAATAATCCATATCCGATTGTTAAACCAATTGCTAATCCCAATAATCCAGCAATAAACACATATACTAAATAACTAAATATTATACTAGTTTTACTAAATCCATTGGATAACAATACACCTATTTCTGTTCTTTCTTCCTCAATTAATCTTGTTAAAGTATTCGATATCATTAACATTACTATTATTACAAAGAATATAGGTAATATCTTAGCAATTGCATCTACTTTAATAATATCTTCTTTATAACTTGTATAACCACTATTATCAGATCTATCCAATAAATACCATATTGGTTTTTCAATATCGTTTAATGCTTCCTTTGCATCATTTATTTCTTTCTCTGCAGTTTCTCTGTTTTCTTCTAATGCATTTAATCCTATGAAATATGAATTATAACCATTTTGTAGTGTATTTTCTTGTTGTTCTATCTCACTTTGAAAAGCAATGTAATTAATGTCTAATTCATTTTTACTATTCTCAATTTCTAATAAATTGTTTTTCATTATAATCAAATTATTGTAACTTGTTTCAAGCTCTGTTATTTGATTATTCAAGGCATCATATTCATCTTGATCTGTAATATTAGTTAACTGTTGTTTTAATGTATTAATGTTATTTGATAATGTACTAATATATGTACTGAGTTCACTTTCATTTATATCTAAAGTACTTAGACTTTGTAATATTATATTCTTATTATTTTCTAATAATTCATAATTATTAGAAAACTCATCTATTGTATTGTCTTTACTAATTTGTAATTCATCCTTAGCACTATCAAGTTGAGCTTTTGTTTTTTTTAATTGATCTGTTGCTACCTTAATATGCTTATCTAAATCTTTTTTAATTGTTGCTATTTCTTCATTTGCTTCTTTAAGTATTTCCTCGTATCTAATTGTTTCTCTAATTGGTTTTAATTGCTCTAGTTCATCTCTTAATAAATCAATATGTGTTGTGTAGTCTTCATAGTAAGCATTTTTTTCTTTTGAATTTGCTTCAATTATATATATCTCTGTATAATATTCTGATACAAAAGCATCTCTATTTATAAATACAAATGAAACAAGTTTACCATTACCAATATTGGATATTCCTTTTTCATTTCTTACATATAGTACAGATGTGATTGTTCCAACTACTTTACAATTACTAATAGATAGGAAATCAGATATATTTTTATTTTCAAAAACAATACTATCACCAATTTTATATTCATAAATATCTGCTAGGCATTCATTATTATTAGCTGGCATTCTCCCATCTACTAAAGTCACATTATTTACATCTTTTTCCAACGCATGTACTCTTATTGAATTACCGTCATTTAAGACATCTATTGAATAAGAAGGCAATACTTTTCCAACATTATCTAATTGTGATAATGCCATTACATCACTATCTGTTAAACCATATGAACTAATTATTTTAAAATCCATTAAGTTGTTTTTATCATAGTAATTATCTGCTGTGTACAACATACCTGCTGTTGCTTCTCTTAACCCCATAAATACACTTATTCCAAGTGCAATAATTAGAGTAATTGAAAAGAAACGACCAAGTGACTTTTTAATTTTCTTAAAGGTATTTTTCAGCAATAATCTCATTACCAATCAATCTCCTTAATGTCCTTAGGCTTTTTATTAATAACAATATTTTCAATCGTACCATTTTTCATTGTAATAATACGATTTGCTAGTTGTGAAATTATTGAATTATGTGTAATTATTACGATTGTTATCCCAAAGTCCTTGCAAACACTTTGTAATACTTCTAATACTTTTTTACCTGTTTTGGAATCAAGAGCGCCAGTAGGCTCATCACAAAGAAGCAATTTTGGTTTTTTTGCAATTGCTCTTGCAATAGCAACTCTTTGTTGTTCCCCACCAGATAATTGAGAAGGGAAGTTATTAACTCTATTTTTTAAACCAACGCTATTTAAAACATCAATAGCAGGAAGTGTATCTTTGCATATTTGATTTGTTAATTCTACATTTTCAAGGGAAGTTAAGTTCTGTACCAAGTTATAAAATTGAAATACAAATCCAATATCATTTCTTCTATATTTAATTATTTCTTTATTGTTGTATTTTGATATATCATTACCATCAACAAATATTTGTCCAGAATCACATCTATCCATACCACCAAGTATATTTAATACAGTTGTTTTTCCAGCACCAGAAGGACCTAGTACTACTGCTAGTTCTCCTTTTTCGATACCAAAAGTAACATCATCAGCAGCTTTAATTTTTATTTCTCCCATTTTATAACTTTTCGTTACATTTTTAAATTCAATATACATTAAAACCCTCCATCTTATATTACTTGCTTATATTTTCAATTGCCTTCATTACACCTAATTTTCCATATTGATAAGTTAATCCACCTTGCATATATGCAACGTATGGTGGCCTAATAGGACCATCACAACTTAATTCAATAGATGATCCTTGTACAAATGATCCAGAAGCCATTATTACTTTATCTTTATAACCAGGCATTGCATCTGGTATAGGAAGTACAAATGAATCAATAGCAGAAGCTGATTGTATTCCTTGACAATATTTAATTAGTTTATGTTCGTTATTAAATTCAATAGTTTGTACTATATCAATTCTTTTATCATTATATTTTGGTTCCACTATATATCCCATATCTTCTAATATCTTACTTGCAAGTATTGCTGTTTTTAAACTGCTTGCTACAGCATTAGGTGCCATGTATAATCCTTGCAATAAAAATCTATTTGCACCAAGCGATGGGCCAACTTCTTTTCCTTCTCCAGGTACTGTCAGATTCTCGCTAGCAAGTTTTATTAAGTCTTTTCTACCTGAAATATATGCACCATTTTGCGCAATTCCACCACCAAGATTCTTAATAAGAGATCCTACAATTATATCAGCACCAACCTCAATAGGTTCTCTAGTATCTACAAACTCACAATAGCAATTATCAATCATAATAATTATATTTTTATCAATATTTTTTATAAATGAAATTACTTTTTCAAGTTTATCTATACTTATACTTTTCCTTGTAGAGTAACCCTTAGATCTTTGTATTTCTATTACTTTTATCTTCATGCTAGTTATTACTTCTTTTATCTTATCGTAATCAAAATCATCATCAACTAAACTTACTTCTTCATACTTAACACCAAATGATTTTAAAGAACTATCGTTTTCTCTTATGCCAATTACTTCATGTAAAGTATCATATGGTCTACCAGTAATACTTAGAAGCACATCGTTTGGTCTAAGCAGGGCAAACAATGTTACTTTCAATGCATGTGTTCCTGATATAAATTGATTTCTAACTAAACTATCTTCTGCTTTAAAAATATCTGAAAACACAGATTCTATTGTATCTCTGCCAATATCATTATAACCATAACCAGTAGTAGAATTAAAATGTACTTCAGATACTTTATTCTTTTGAAAAGCACTTATTACTTTTAAACTATTGTATTCACAAACGCTATCTACTTGTTTAAACAAATCGGTTAATATACCTTCTGTTTTATTAACGATATCAATTGTATTTTTACTAATTCCTAATTGTTCATACATATTAAACACCACCATCAACTCTAATTATAGAATTATTTATATAGCTAGCATCATCACTTGCTAAAAATACTATTACTTTTGCAATTTCAGAAGGTTCTGCAAATCTCTTCAAGTATATTTTATTCATTTCTTCTTTTTTAAATTCTGAATATAAATCTTTATTCATATCTGTATTAACCCATCCTGGAGCAACAGAATTCACATTAACATATGGTGCTAATTCAATTGCTAAATTATGAGTTAAAGATATAACACCCGCTTTAGATGCATCATAATCTATACCCATTGGGTAATTCGTATCAATACCATTAGTTGAAGATACATTAATAATCTTACCGTATTTATTTTGTAGCATATACTTTGCAACATATTTGCTAACTAAATATGTCCCAACTAGATTAGTATTGATTACTTTACAAAAATCAGTAGTTGTCTTTTCAAAGAAAGCACAATCCATTGCAATACCGGCATTATTAACTAATATATCAATCTTTTTAAACTCAAAGATAATATTTTCAATCATCATTTTTACTTCTTCTTCATTCGATATATCGGCTTTTATTGCAATTGCTTTAACATCGTATTTTTGAATAACATAGTTTTTTAATTCAATAGCTTCTTTCTCGTTATTTAAGTAATTTATAACTACATTACAACCTTTACTAGCAAGTTCAATAATAGTATATTTTCCAATACCTCTACTAGAACCTGTAACTAAAGCAACTTTATTTGTTAAATCCATATTCATCACCATTAATAATTATAACATTTATATTATAAAATAGCATATGTTCTATTAAACTTGTATAAGTTTTGTGTTATACTTTGTGACAGAAATCTAGAAGGCATTTATATTAGTAAAAAGTATTGTTATAATTAATATTTCCCTTTAAAAATATTACATGTTATGTTATAATTTTAAATGTTTAGAAGGAGATGAACACATGAAAATAATTAAAAGACTCTTGCCAGTAGGTGTTAGAAAGAAATTTGATGTTAAAGTTGGTAAAAAAATAAAGATTCTTAATTCTTTGTATTGTAAGCATAAATCAAAGAAAGAAATTTAAACAGGGTTTCCTGTTTTTTTATTTTTTGATATAATTATTTAGGAGTGATTATATGAATTTCTTTGAAAAATTATTAGTGGTACTTGATTTTGATATGATTGAACCAACTATGTATGGATGGTTTCATTTAATGTTTCTAGGGATAATGATATTCCTGATAGTTTTAATTAAAAAGAAATACAGTAATCTATCAGTTAAACAAATAAAAAAGGTATTGTTGATTTATGCTATATTGTGTTTAACTTTAGAGGTATATAAACAATTAAATTTTTCTTTTAATTATGATGAAGTAAGTACTTGGTGGTCTTATAAATGGTATGCATTTCCTTTCCAATTTTGTTCTGTGCCTATGTATGTTGCATTAATTGCAGCACTAACAAGAAATAAAAAGGTTGAGAAAGCCACTTTTGCTTTTCTCGGTACGTATTCATTGATAGCAGGTTTATCTTGTATGGTATATCCTGATACTGTCTTCGTAACAACAATTGGTATTAATATTCAAACTATGATTCATCATGGATCTATGGTTGTTATTGGTTTCTTCTTATTGATGAACAAACAAGTAAAATACAATTTAAAGTCTTTATTTAATGCTTCAGTTGTGTTTTATATTTGTGTTTTTTGTGCACTGTTAATGGATATTGTAACTTACTATATTGGTATAGATGGAGGATTAAAAATGTTTTTTATTAGTCCTTTTTATCAATCATCACTACCTGTTTTTAGTATTATATATGATAAAGTCCCATATTTTATGTTTCTATTAATATATTTATTGTTATTTTCAATAGGTGCATTTCTTGTATTAAAGGTATCACAACTTTGTACTGCATGTTATAATAGATTACAAAAGCTATCTTATAAGGAGGATATTTCAAATTAATGTTGTATATACTATAAGATGACTGATGAAGGGGAATAAGAAATGTCTATATTAAAAATAAATAAATTGACCAAATACTATAAAGTCTCCAGAAATAATAAATTTAGAGCACTAAAGGATGTAGACTTAGAAATAAATAAAGGTGAAATTGTAGCAATACTTGGAGAAAGTGGAAGCGGCAAAAGCACTTTAATGAATATTATAGGTGGGCTTGACACAGATTACTCTGGTCAAGTTTTTGTTGAAGACAAAGATTTGAAGAAGTATAGTGAAAAGGAATTAGATAAGTATAGAAAAGATGAAATTGGATTTGTATTCCAAAGTTTTAATTTAATTCCGCATTTAAATGTATTAGATAATGTTACTATTGCAATGACTTTATCTAATGTTTCTAGTAATAAGAGATTAAGAAGAGCAAAAGAAGTGTTAGATAGTCTTGGTTTAAAGGATCAAATGTATAAGAAACCGAATCAATTAAGCGGTGGTCAAAAACAAAGAGTAGCAATTGCCAGAGCTTTAGTTAATAATCCTAGAATAATTCTTGCAGATGAACCAACTGGTTCTTTAGATAAAGAAACAAGTATACAAATTTTAGAAATATTAAGAGATATTTCTAAGACTGGTATAACTGTCATTATGGTAACTCATTCTGAATTAGTTGCATCTATAAGTAATAGGGTTATCACTATAAGTGACGGTGAAATAGTATCAGACGAAGTAAGATCTGATGCAATCGAATACAAGGATAATGATATTAAGAAAAATAGCAAACAAAATTTAAATTTTATATCTGCCGTTAAGTTAGCTATTAACAACATGAAAAAGAAACTAGCAAGAAATATACTGGTATCAATTGGAGCATCAATTGGTATTATGAGTGTTGTTGTCATGTTATCTCTTGGAGAAGGTGTAAAGAGTTATATCAAAGATAGAATGAATGAGAATGTTAATCCTTTGACAATAGAGGTAAGTAAAGCAATAGAAAGAGATGAATATAGACCTTTTTATGAAGGTGTTAAAACTTTTACAGACGAAGATATAGAACAATTGTCTAATATTGATAATCTATATAAGATAGAAAAAGTATTTAATAGTATGATGTCTAATAGTAGAATAAATATTGATGATGAAAACTATAATATTCAAATGTTTAGTACTATTAATAATAATTTTGTGGAGTCAGACCTGTTAGAAGGATCTTTACCAGAAGAAAATGAAATAGTATTGAATGTAATGATATCAGATTTGATAGATGAAGATTACTCAAAGGCAATTGGTAAGAAAGTTAAAGTATATTTTGTAGAAGAAAGTAAAATGCTAGAGAAGGAATTTACAATAAGTGGTATATCTGAAAATTCTTATCAAATGTACTTTAATTATTCTGATCTTGAATCCTTATATTCAGAAAATAATCTTGAATTTAATCCTAATTCTGTAGTATTGACTATGAATAGTGAAGAAGTAGTAGAAGAAACTAAGAGCATATTAAAAGATATGGGATATTCTCCATCAATACAAGAACAAATGTTAGATGTGTTTAATGAGATGTTAGATGTAATAACATATGTGTTAGCAGGTGTAGCAGCAATATCATTGTTTGTATCAGCTATAATGATATTAGTAGTATTATATATAAGCGTAGTTGAAAGAACAAATGAAATTGGAGTATTAAAGGCAATAGGTGCCAGAAGAAAAGATATCAAGAGAATATTTGTATCAGAAGCATTCTTAATTGGTTTAACTTCAGGAGTAATTGGTATATTATTCGCATATATAATTGGAATAATTGTAAATATGTATACTAATAGTTTATTTGAAGTAGAGGTATGCAAAATAACACCACAATTTATATTGTTTGGTATAAGTATTAGTATAATAATAAGTGTGTTTTCAGGATTGTGGCCAGCATCAAGAGCAGCTAAATTAGATCCTATCGAATCATTAAGACACGAGTAGAAAGAGGAATATTATGAATAGTACAATAATAAGAGAAATGGCAAATGAATTAAATATAAAGGAAAAACAAATTGAAGTAACATTAAAACTTCTTGAAGAAGGTAATACCATTCCTTTTATATCAAGGTATAGAAAAGAAGCAACAGGTAATTTAGATGAAGAGCAAATAAGAAAGATATGTGAAGTATATGAGTATCAAAAGAATTTACTAGATAGAAAAGAAGCAGTTATTAGATTAATAGATGAAAAAGAAATGCTAACTGATGAATTAAAGAATAGTATTATGAATTGTACTAAATTAGTTGAAGTTGAAGATATATATAGACCGTTTAAAGAAAAAAAGCATACAAAAGCAACTGATGCTATCAATGCGGGTCTTGAACCTTTAGCACAATTGATTATGACATTCCCAATTGAACTAGGTAAAATAGAAAACTACATTAATGACAAGGTGTCATCTATTGAAGAAGCATTGATTGGAGCAAAGTATATAATTGCGGAAAACATAAGTGATAATCCATATTATAGAAGATATATAAGAAATTATATTTTTAATAATGGAAGTTTGACTTCAAAAGTTAAGAAAAATGATTTAGATTTAAGCAAAACATATGAAATGTACTATGATTATAGTGAACTTGTTAAATATATAAAGCCTCATAGGGTACTTGCAATTAATAGAGGAGAAAACAACAATGTATTAAATGTAAAAATAGATGTAGATAATAAGAATATAATAGAGTATTTAGAAAGGGTAATAGTAAAAGATAGCACTAGTCCCTCATATAAAATAGTTGTAGAAGCAATTGAAGATAGTTATAAAAGATTGATATTTCCAAGTATTGAAAGAGAAATAAGAGCTGAAATAACAGAAGAATCAAGTGATGAAGCAATTGATATATTTGCAAATAATCTCGAGCATTTATTGTTACAACCACCAATGAAAGAGAAGATAGTTTTAGGATTTGATCCTGCTTTTAGAACTGGCTGTAAGCTTGCGGTAATAGATACTACTGGTAAATTAATAGATAAGAGTGTTATTTATCCACATGAGCCTGTAAATGACAGAGAAAATGCAAAAAAAGAGATGCTGAGATTAATACAAAAACACAATGTAAGTATAATTGCTATTGGAAATGGAACTGCTTCAAGAGAATCAGAATTATTTGTTGCAGATATATTAAAAGAATGCAAAAATGTTGAATATATAATTGTAAATGAAGCTGGGGCTTCTGTATATTCTGCCAGTAAACTTGCAATAGAAGAATTCCCTGATTTGCATGTTGAGGAAAGAAGTGCAATAAGCATTGGTAGAAGATTACAAGATCCTTTATCAGAACTTGTTAAAGTAGATCCAAAGAGTATAGGTGTTGGTCAATATCAACACGATGTACCTAGTAAAAAATTGAATGATTCGTTGGATTTCACTGTTAGTAAGGTAGTAAATAGAGTTGGAGTAAATATAAATACTGCAAGTCATTCTATATTAAATTATGTATCCGGTTTAAATAAAAAGATAATAGATAAATTAATTGAATATAGAAATAAAAAAGGAAAAATTAAGTCTAGAGAAGAATTAAAGAAGCAAAAAATACTTTCTGATAAAGCTTTTGAACAATCTATTGGATTTATAAGGGTAATTGATGGAGATAACATATTAGATAAGACTTCTATTCATCCAGAAAGTTATAAGATAGCATTGTTGTTACTAGATAAACTTGGTTTAAATATTAGTGATATCGGTACACAAAAGATAATAGATACATTAAAATCAATAAATGTTAATGATTATATAGAAGAATTTAATACCGATAAATATACATTAGAAGACATCATTAACTCATTACAACAACCTTTAAGAGATTTAAGAGATGACATGCCAAAGCCTATATTAAAAAAGGATGTATTGCAATTAGACGATTTAAAAATTGGAATGAAATTACAAGGAACTGTTAGAAATGTAGTTGATTTTGGAATAT
>CAYRHA010000007.1:0-16127 GCA_964424005.1 uncultured Muribaculaceae bacterium | reverse complement strand
ATTAAACAAATTATTACAATTAAATTGTAATAAATTACAACTTTTGCCCATGTGGTAGTGGTAAGAAATATAAACAATGTTGCGGAAAATAACTTACAAAACCAAGCAATATAAGGGTAAAAGGTACGTTAGTATTACACGAAGAATTGCAAAAAATTGCAATTCTTTCATTTTAGATATCTATTAAATACAGTAAAATTTACAAAAAAAATTTTAAATTAAAAGATACATTGTTATAAATTTAATGATGTATCCTTTTATATAACAGATATATTAAGATATAGTTTGACGAGAATGTCAAACAAATGTCTAATCTACATTTATTAAATAAAAATATGTGCTATAATTGTTTTAAAGTAAGGAGGAATAATTATGTATGATATTAATACTAAAAATTTAAAAAAGGGGAAAAACGTATTTTATGGTTTTGTTGCTGTTGGTTTGCTTTTTTTGATTATACTGGGAGGAGCTTTATTTTATAATTATACTAAATTAAAAAGTTTAGATTCAAAAATAATATCAACAAATGTTGAAGTTAAATCATATGAAGATGATGAAGGAACAACAACTTATTCGCCGGTTTATTACTATGAAGTGGATGGGAAAGAGTACGCATGTGATTCAAATTCATATTCAAGTATTAATCCAGGTACTTCAAATAAAACGGTATATTATAATTCAAACAATCCATCAAGCTGTATGACTGAATTTTCAAAGTCAACTAATACTATTTTGCTTATAGCTATGTTGATACCAATTTTATCTATTGTTGTTGGGATTGTTAATACAAGTAAGATTAGTAAAAAAATAAAAGCAACTAAAGAATTAAACCAAAAAGGGAAATTAGTGAAAAACTTGTCCTATCGCTTAGAATCGAGTGGATTGGAAGTAAATGGTGTTCAAATTCAAAGACCAGTTGTTGATTATGTTTTGCCCTCTGGTAGTTCTATAACATTATACGGTGATCGTAGACATGATCAAAAAATGGCAGATGCTGATGGCATGGTAGATTTGGTTATAGATGAAAGCAACCCCGACAATTATTTTATTGATTTTGAAATAAATCGTTTATCTGGGAATTTACCACAAGATTATTTTAATCAAAATTTTAAAAGTTAAAATGTAGATAAAAAACACTGTTTAATTATTATAATATTATCTAATTAAAAGTTCAGTAAAAACCGGCATTGTAAAAAGTTGCAACTCTGGCAATTTAGACACCTTTTTACTATCAATGCCGATATTAGCAAAATATGCATATGTGAATGCCGTGCGAATCAGGAATGAAATATATACAATGTTGCGGCAAACAACTCGCAAACCCTAATAAATAAAGGGGGAACGCGAGTTTTTTTGTCTCAAATACCCAATGTTTTATAAAACATTGGGTATTTAGATACGATTATTATGTGCAATTTATAATTAATATAGAATATAAATTTAATAAAAGTAAAAAAATAAACAAAATAATGTCCACTTCTAAACCGGTAGAGGATAATTATAAGAAATTTAGTTAGCAAACTTTAAAAAAGAATGATTTACTGGTATAATATTATTGAAAACAATCGGAAAATATTTAACGTGTTATATGTCATTTAAACTAAGATAAGGAGTATTAATAAAAAATGAGAAGATATTCAATCAAAAAAGATGAGCAAAAAGGTAGATATGGAACAGCTATGTGGCTCAGGTAAAAAACACAAACAATGCTGTGGGAAATAGCATTTAGCTAGATATTTATAAAGACTTTTGTTATGGCATATGATAACAAAGAAGTTTAGAGGTGTTTTATGGTAGGAACTTTTAATATAGATTCAAAAGATTATGTGTTTGAAAATTATGATATCGAAGAAGGAGATCCGATATATAAAAGGATATATGGTAAAAGTTATAAAGAAAACGATTATGTTTCAATAAAAGACTTAACTTATGTAAAATTATTACATTATGATTATGAAGGTAATGTTGTAGAGGGAGAACTTATAATTCATAAAGCTATATTAGAAGAAACTAAAGAAGTCTTTAGACAATTATTTGAAAATAAATATCAAATATATAGTATGAAACTTATAGATGATTATTGGATAGATGATGACCCAATTAAAGCAGATAGAAATAGTGTTGTTCATAATAACAGTAGTTCATTTTGCTATAGAAATATAAACGACACTGCAAATTTATCTAATCATGCTCTAGGTATTGCAATTGATATTAATCCATATGAAAATCCTTATACACCAAGAAACAAAGATGGAAGTTTTGATAATTCATATTTAACTGAAAATGAAAGAGAATTACTGGTTAACAGAAAAGAAAAAGCAAAAAACAATCCCCACATTATTACTTTGAATGACGCGATATGTCAAATATTTGATAATCAAGAATTTGAATGTGGTGGAATATGGCCACAGCAATCTGATTTATGGCCATGTGATTGGCAACATTTCGAACCAAATATTGAAAAAATAGATATTATTAAGGAAAGAATTGAAAAAATACATAATTCTAATCAAAAAGTAAGATGAAAATTAAAAGGAATATGAATAAATATTATAGTAATTAATTATCCATTAATAATAAGAGGAGTTGAAAGTATGAAAATATTAATAATTTGCAGTAAGCAATTTTACCCAAAAATTGATGAAATAAAAAGACAATTAGAAAAAGAGAATCACGAAGTTTTTTTACCAAACTGTTATAATAATCCGTTAACAGAAGATAAAATGAAACAAATGGGAAAAAAACAACATCAAGAATTTAAAGCAAAAATGTTTAAGCAAAGCGAAAAGATGATTAAAAATATGGATGCTGTTTTAGTGTTAAATTTTGATAAAGAAAAAAACGGAGAAATTTTCAAAAATTATATCGGTGGTGCGACATTCTTGGAAATGTATGATGCATTTAGAACCAATAAGAAAATATTTTTATATAATGAAATTCCAAGTGGTATGTTAGCTGACGAGATAGAAGGATTTGATATTATAGTAATAAACGGCAAATTAAATAAAATTATTTAACAAATTGGTATAATAATGTAACAAATAATCTATATACAACATATGTGTAATTTGGTATAATAAAAATGTATATGATAAAGGTGATTATATGGTAGATGTTAAAAGAATGGTTGCTATAAGTATTATGTCAGTTCTAGTTGTAACACTAGGATTAATATATGTTTTTAATAGGGAAGAAAGCCCTGAAAAACAATATGCAAGATTAGAGGAAGAATACTGTGATCTTGCTGTTTCGTTGTGTGAAAAGTATTCAAGTGTAGCTAATATTGATTTAAATGATATAGATTCTAATAAAAACATTACATTTTTAACATTGTCAGGTTTGGCCTTATTAGAATCAAAGACATTGCCTTTGCATGTTGTGAATCCATTAGAATCAACAAAGGATAAAAAAGAATACTTTCCTGATACAGCAAGAATTAGATTGGTAGTAACAGAAGATAGTAAACTTGAGTGTGAAGGATTTGTAGATATTGGAAATTCTCCAGAATTAACGCTAGTTGGTGGAAAAAAGATAACAATAAGTATGGGACAAGAATATAGCGAATTAGGGTATAACGCTGTTGATACCGAAGACGGAGATCTTACGGTAAAAGTAGTAAAAAATGGAATTGTAGATCCAAATACAGCCGATGAATATACATTATTATATTTTGTGAGTGATAGTGATGGTAATACAGTTTCAGAAATAAGAACTGTTGTAGTAAAATAAATTGCAATTAATAATTGCAATTTTTATATATTTGTAAACCACATTTATTTAATGGTGGTTTTATTTTATAAATATATTTTTCGTGTTATAATTTTAGTGGTGATTGAAATGGAAAATAAAGAAATTCAATTATTTATAGAAGAATTATATACAAGAGTAAGTAATTTCAGGAGGTTGCTTTGACTTTGATGGCAAAAATAAAGAGATAGCAGAATTATATTTAGAAACCCAAAAAGAAGATTTTTGGCAAGATAAAAAGAATGCTGAAAGTACAATAAATAAATTGAACAAAAACAAAAAAGAAATAGATAAGATATTATATTTTGAAAAAGAAATAAAAGATAAAAGAGATTTGTTTTCAATTATAGAACAAGAAGATGATAGAGAGTTAAAACTTCTGTTGCAAGATGAGTTAAAAAAAATTGAAAAAGAAATAAATCAGTTTGAGACCTTAATATTGTTAAATGATGCATATGATTACAGTAATTGCATATTAGAAATACATAGTGGTGCAGGAGGAACAGAAGCATGTGACTGGGCATTTATGATTTATAGAATGTATACCAGATATTGTGAAAATAACGGATATAAATATGAAGTAATAGATTATCAAAATGGTGATGAAACAGGCATAAAAAGTGCAACTATATTGATAAAAGGTGAGTATTCATATGGTTATTTAAAGGGAGAGACTGGTGTACATAGATTAATAAGAATATCTCCTTTTGATTCAAATAATAGAAGGCATACTTCTTTTGCGTCAGTAGAAGTAATACCGGAAATAGAAGAGAATATTAACATAGACATTAATGAAGAAGATTTAAAGATAGATGTATATAGATCAAGCGGAGCAGGAGGACAATCTGTAAACACAACGGACAGTGCTGTAAGAATAACACATTTACCTACAAAAACAGTGGTAACTTGTCAAAACGAAAGAAGCCAACTTAAAAACAAAGAAAGAGCTTTGAAAACGTTAAAGAATAAGTTGTATTTAATACAAATACAACAACAACAAGAAAAAATTGACAGTTTCAAAGGTGAAAAACTAGGTATTGATTTTGGATCACAAATAAGGACTTATACTATACATCCTTATTCTATGGTAAAAGATCATAGAACAGAATATGAAACTTCAGAGGTTTTTAAGGTATTAGATGGAGAATTAAATTGTTTTATAGATAGTTATTTAAAATGGAATATTAGCAAATAGAATAATGAGGTGTTTGATGGAATTAATTAGAATGAGAAATGTTGAAAAGCAGTATAAGAATGGAGTTACTGCAGCATATGATGTTAATTTAAGCATTGAAAAAGGTGAGTTTGTTTTTATAATTGGAGAATCTGGTAGTGGCAAATCTACTATTATTAAAATGCTATATAGAGAAGAAAAACCTACAAAAGGAGAGATAATTGTAGGTGGTATTGTTGTGAGCAAACTTAGAAATGGTAAAGTTTACAAACTAAGAAAGCAAATAGGAGTAGTATTTCAAGACTATAAGTTATTGCCGAAATTAACGGTATATGAGAATGTGGCTTTTGGATTAGAAATGGTTGGATTACATAAGAAAGAAGTAAGAGAAAAGACATTAAAAGCAATAAATTTAGTTGGTTTGAAAACCAAAATAAAATCATATCCTGATAATCTATCCGGAGGAGAACAACAAAGAGTAGCAATTGCTAGAGCTATTGCAAATGATCCAAAATTATTAATATGCGATGAGCCTACTGGTAATTTGGATCCTAAAACCAGTATGGAAATAATGGATGTTCTAGATGAAATAAATAAAGCTGGTACAACTATTATTATGGCAACACATAATAGAGAAATAGTAAATAAATATAGAAAGAGAGTAATATTTGTAAATCAAGGCAAAATAAAGAAAGATTATCAGAAGGGAATATACGATAATGAAAGTATTTAGAATAATTGGAAGAAACATTAGAGATGCTTTAAAAAGTGTTTTTAGAAATTTCAGTTTAAGTTTGGCATCAATATCTTGTATAACTATAACTCTATTAATGGTTTCAATATCGTTAATTCTTTCTTATAATGTTAAAAGTGCTACAAAATCTATAAAGGAAGATTTTACTATTGTTGTATTTATAGAGAATAGCATTACTGAAAGCAGAATAGAAGAAATTAAAACAGAATTGTATTCTTTTGAAAATATAGAATCTTATGAATATCAAAATAAGATAGAAATAGCAGAAGAAATGAAAGATGCCTCTGATGTATTTAAAGCTATAATAGAAGGATGGTCAAATGATACTAATCCATTACAAGATGTTTTTCTAGTTAAGGTAGTAGATACTGAAAAAATAAGTGAAACTGCAAAAGATTTAGAAAAAATAGTTGGAGTAGATTTGGTAAGATATGGAGAAGGAATGGTAGAAAGTCTATTGTCAATATTCAACTATATTGATAAAGGCTTAATTGTTGCTATCGTATCTTTAATATTGGTAACCGCATTCTTAATATCAAATACTATTAAATTAACAATATTTTCTAGAAAAAGAGAAATAGAAATAATGAGGTTAGTTGGTGCTTCAAATACGCATATTAAAATGCCATTTGTAATTGAAGGATCAATATTAGGCGTCCTAGGGTCAATATTACCAATATTATTTGTAATATATGGTTATACGAAATTATATACAACTTTTGATGGTCAACTATTTACTCCAATATTTAAACTAGTACAACCAATGCCATTTATATATACAATATCATTATTCTTATTGGCTGTTGGTATATTAGTTGGTATGGTTGGAAGTGCTAGAGCAGTAAGAAAATACTTAAAAATATAAGAATTGATTTCTCAATTCTTATTTTTTTATCCGTATATTCTTTTGTATCTTCTTCCAAAATAGGTAGAAACTTCATTAAATTCTTCTTCAGATTCAATTTTTGATAGTTTTGGTATATTTGAATCGTAATTTATATTTTGGAATAGTAGGTCCTTGTTATCTTTTTCATTTGCTAAGAAAATATATTTTTTATCATTTATTACTGCTTCATCAACAACTAAATAGCTTTTGCCGTTTTCAAGTTCAATAATACTATAACTATGATCCAAATTACTTACCCCCTTTAGCAAATTCAATATATGGAAATTGATTATCATAAAATTCAGGATCGGTTGTTTCGCCAGGTTTTGCACCGGTTACATCGCTTCTAGGAGCTAAATAAAATTCTGCTTTATCATTCAACTTTTCTAAAAAATCCTCATAGTTTTGTTTTATTATTCCCTTTTTATAACCAATATATTTATCCACTGTACTTTGAGTTAATGCTTCATTTGGGAAAGTGGTTTTGATATCATTTGCTGTATATGCAGTTGCTGCTGTTAATATACAAATGGCAAATATGCCCGTAGTGATTGCTGTAACTTTTTTAGTCTTGTCATTCTCTTTTCTAATCGTTTTAATAGTACCAACATCTTGCATACTGCTATTTTTAAAATTTGCTCTTAAGTTGTTAACATAATATTCAAAATCTTCATTCTTTTCTACTTCTGTGAATTGCTCTTGTTTTAATGGAATAAAATCATAAGGCTTTTTTTCTAAGTGTTGATCGATTTTTTTCCAATCTTCATCATCTGGTTTTATATGACTTCCATCTTCATTAACACCGATTATTGTATCAACCATATTATAGTTCTTTTCAATTATTTCTTCTTTTGGTAAATCTTGTGTATCAAATCCATTTCCATCACCAAAAGGTATATTTATTTTATCAGTCATATTTTCATCTCCTTTATAATACTATATACACATTATATCAAATAATTATAATTATAGTAAAAATTTACACACATTTATTTAATTTTACACATATTTATATGCATTATATTTTTGTCTTTATGCTTAATAACATAAATGGTATAATGTTTATGGTGATAGCATGAAGGTTATAATAATTGATGAAAATAAAAAAGTTAGACTGAATAAGATTGTTGATTGGTTAATATATATGTTTGGGTATGCATTGGTTTTAATATTTGCATCTGTGATGTTTAAGAGCATTGATATAAATGGAGCTTATTATGGCTTATTTGCTCTTATAGCAGCAGTAATAATATATATATTAAACAAGACAATAAAGCCAATATTGTTTTTATTGACTTTACCATTAACTGGATTAACCATGGGAATATTTTATCCTTTTCTAAATGTTATAATATTGAAGATGGTAGATTTTATATTAGGAAAGAATTTTGAGACTAACGGAATATTCCATTTATTCTTTGTTGCCATTCTTATTTCAATTATGAATATTTTATTAGAAATATTTATTATAAGGCCATTAACAAAAAGGAGTGTTGAATAATGAACCCAATAGCACTAGATCTAGGTTTTTTTCAAATTAATTGGTACTCTATATTTATAGCAGCTGGAGTAACAATTGCATTTATATTGATCGGTAGTGAATCAAAAAGGTTGAATATTAATAAGGATTTTATGACTAACCTTGTTTTTTGGACAATTCTTTTTGGTATTATAGGTGCAAGATTATATTACTGCGCATTTAATTATGATTACTATAGTACCAATCCTGGAGAAATAATTAAAATATGGGAAGGTGGATTAGCGATACACGGAGGAATAATAGCTGGTCTGCTATTTGCATTCTTATATACATTTAAATATAAAATTAGGTTTTTTAGAGCAACTGATATTCTTGCTGTTGGTTTAATAATTACACAAGCGATAGGAAGATGGGGCAATTTTTTTAATAGTGAAGCACACGGTATTGAAACTACAAAAGAAGCATTGGAAGGATTATGGTTTATTCCAAAATTTGTAATTAATGGAATGAATATAGATGGTGTATTCTATCAACCTACTTTCTATTATGAATCTATGTGGTGTATTATTGGATTTATAATATTATTATTATTAAGATATCTATTTAAATATTTGAAGGTTGGCCAATTGACTGGTGCTTACTTTATTTGGTATGGCATTGGTAGATTCTTTATTGAAAGTTTGAGAACGGACAGTTTAATGTTCTATGGATATAGAGCAGCTCAAATAGCATCTATATTAATGGTGTTCTTTGGATTATTAATATTCATATTAAAAGGAAGAGGATCAAAGTTTGAAAGCCTTTACAGTGAGGAGGAATTAGATGAAATTAGATTTTGATGTTGTGGTAGTTGGCGCTGGAATGGCAGGAATGACTGCTGCGATATATTTAAAAAGGGCAAATAAAAATGTTGTAATGATTGAAAGCAATGCACCAGGTGGTCAAATTAATAGAACAAATTCAATTGAAAATTATCCTGGTTTTAATAAAATTGATGGTCCATCACTTGCTTTCAATGTTTTTAAACAAACACAAGAATTAAATATTGCATATAAATATGGTGAAGTATTGAGTATTGAATGCAATGAAGATTATAAAATTGTGCATACAAACAAGGAAATAATAAATTGCAAGGCGGTAATAATTGCAACTGGTAGAAAACCAAAAGAATTAGGTTTGGAAAATGAAAAGAGTTTGATTAATAGAGGAATAAGTTGGTGTGCTACGTGTGATGCTCCACTTTATAAGGGATTAGATGTAGCAGTAATTGGAAATGGTCATTATGCAATAGAAGAAGCTTTGTTCTTATCAAATATCTGTTCATCTGTTGTATTGATTTGTGAAGGTGAATTAAAGGATGATTTAGCAGAAAAAGTAAAGAATGTTAGTAATATAAAGATAAAAGAAAAGAGTTTGATTGTTTCTCTAAATCCAATAGATTCAAAACTAGATAGTATAGATATTGAAAATATAACTGAAAAATCAAGAGAAAACATTAAGGTTTCTTGTGTATTTATATTTACTGGTAATGTTCCATCTACTAATATGGTAAATAATCTAGGTTTAAATATGCTAGATGGATATATAATTGTAGATGAAAATATGAGAACGAACATAAAGGGTCTATATGCTTGTGGAGATGTAATTAAGAAGGAAGTATATCAAGTATCAACAGCGGTTGGTGAAGGTGCTAAAGCAGCAATGAGTATGGTTAAGGATTATAATTAATTTGTATTAGTAAAGATGGTGATACCATGTCATTTTCAATTAGTGTTAAAAAAGAAATAATTAAAGTAGAAACTACAAGATTAGAAGTAATTTCTCTTCTTTCTGCTTATTTAAGGAACAATGCAATAATTAATGAAGATAGTATTGTAATTAATTCCGAGAATTTAGATGTTTCTAGTTTTATATTTGATAAGTTTATGGAATTATATGGTGTTGTTCCATCTATTTCAGTAAAAAGGATGTTTAATTTTAAGAAGAATTTAACATATATGCTAAAAATTACAAAAGATAAAGACAAAATATTAAAAGATTTATCTTTAATGAATGATAAAGGATATTTCAAAAATATACCTAATGAATATATACAAGACGATGAAGAAGAAAAAAGCATGTATTTAAAAGGATTATTTCTAGCAACGGGTTCAATAAATGATCCTAAAACAACTAATTATCACTTAGAATTTCTAATTGATGATTATGATTATGCTATATTTGTATGTGAGTTATTGGATAGTTATTCTTTGAATTCTAAGATAATTGAAAGAAAAAATGGATTTGTAATATACATGAAGGAATCCGAGAAGATTAGTGACTTCTTAAAAATAGTAAAAGCAAACGAGTCATTAATGTACTTTGAGAATATGAGAATATATAGAGACAATAAAAATAGAATTAACAGGCTTAACAACTGCGAACAAGCAAATGTAGAAAAGACAATTAACTCTGCGTTAAAACAAATTGAAGAAATTAATTATATTGAAAATGTTATTGGGTTAGATGCTATTGATGAAAAATTAAAAGAGGTTGCAGTATATAGAAAAAAGTATCCAGAGGCCTCATTAGAAGAATTGAGCAAAATTATATCAATTGAAACAAATAGAAAAGCAAGCAAATCTTGTATAAACCACAGATTAAGAAAATTAAGAGTAAGATATTTTAATATAAGAGGAGAGAAATAATGAAAGGATTTACTTTAATAGAATTATTGGCAGTAATATTAATATTGGCAATTATTACTACTTTATCTATTCCAGTTGTAGGCAAAATAATAGATGAAAAGAAAATTGAAACTGTATATATAGATGCAAAGACAATATTAAGAGAAATTGAGTATGACAATATTGAAACAATTGATTTTCCAAGGACTCTTATTAGTAATTTATCTATAAGCAGTGTTTCTTTAGCAAACTATAATACTACATCTTCTTATATATATGTTCAAGATGATGAATTCTATATTGTATTAATAGGTGCAAATAAGTTTTTAGGTATAAACGCCTGTAATATAAAGCAAAGCTCTGCTGATGACAACGTTGGGAGAATTACTTGTCCATAAAAAAGACTATATATTGATAAAAGCATTTCAAAATGCTTTTATTTTTGGTAAAATAGAGATGTGTTATACAAAGTGTAAGGACGTGATGATATGGGAAAAATTATTTCTATGGTTAATCAAAAAGGTGGGGTTGGTAAAACTACAACAAGTATTAATTTATCTGCTTGTTTAGGATATTTAGGTAAGAAAACTTTATTAATAGATCTTGATCCACAAGGGAATGCATCTACAGGTGTAGGTATTAATAAAGGGGATAATAAATATAGTATATATGATGTTTTTACTGATAAAATTAGTATAAATGATTCAATAATTACTACTAAATATGATAATTTAGATATAATTCCTGCTACTATTAATTTAGCGGGTGTAGATATTGAGTTATTAAATAGAAGTAATAAAGAACCAGGATTCATCAAAACTTCACAACTTAAAAGACATATGTCCTTAATAAAAGATAACTATGATTTTATTATTATAGATTGTCCTCCTTCATTAGGAATATTAACAACAAATGCTTTAACTGCTTCAGACTCTGTTCTTATTCCTGTTCAATGTGAATTCTTTGCGTTAGAAGGTATTACCCAATTATTGAATACAATAATGTTAGTTCAAAAGAATTTAAATCCTAACTTGGATATAGAAGGTGTATTGCTTACTATGTTTGATTCTAGAACAAAATTAGGTGTTGAAGTAGTAAATGAAATAAGAGGATATTTTAGAGAAAGAGTATACGATACAATAATTCCAAGACTAGTTAGATTATCAGAAGCTCCATCTTATGGAAAACCAATTCACATTTATGATCCGCATAGTAGAGGTTCTGATGCTTATTTAAATTTAGCAAAGGAAGTGATTAATAGAAATGGAAACTAAAAGAAGAGCTTTGGGAAAAGGTTTGGAAGAATTATTTAATTCCGAGAATTTAGAGTTTGAAAATCTTGAAAAGAGAATAATGGAAGGTGCTTCTTCAGATGAAATACTAGAAATAAAGTTAACTGAATTAAGACCTAATCCATATCAACCTAGGAAAATGTTTGATGCTGAATCTTTACAAGAACTTGCAGATTCTATTAAGCAATTTGGAGTATTCCAACCAATAATAGTAAAGAAGAGCATAAGAGGATATGAAATAATTGCAGGAGAGAGAAGAGTAAAAGCTGCTGGTATTGCAGGACTAACTACAATACCTTCGATTATTCGTGATTTTTCTGATGAGCAAATGATGCAAATAGCACTTCTAGAGAACTTACAAAGAGAAGATCTTACTGCTATTGAAGAAGCAAGTGCATACAAAGCAATAATAGAAGCATTGCAAATTACACAAGATGATCTATCTAAGAAGATTGGTAAAAGCAGAAGTCATGTAACTAATATGCTTGGTTTATTGAAATTGCCTAATATAGTGCAAGATATGATATTAAAGGGTTCTTTAACGATGGGTCATGCTAGAGTATTAAGTAAATTAGAGAATTTGCAACAAATTATTGATTTAGCAAATAAAGTTGTAAAAGATGAAATTAGCGTTAGAGAATTAGAAAAATTGGTAGATACTAATTATGAAAGAAAAATAAAAGTAAAAAACAACGAGAAAAGTTCTGAATTAAAGTATGTTGAAATGGTTATGAATGAAAAATTAGGATCAAAAGTTATTCTAACAAAGAGTAAAATACAAATAAGTTATGATTCTATCAATGATTTAAATAGAATTCTTGAGATATTAAATATTAAAATAGATGAATAGGAGATTACATGGATAAATCATATAAATTGGGTTCCATAGTAATAATGAAAAAAGGACATCCATGTGGTGAAAACACATGGGAAATAACTAGAGTTGGCGTAGATATTAAACTTATGTGTTTAAAATGCAAAAGGAATATTATGTTAAGTAAAATTGATTTTGAAAAGAAAATTAAGAAGGTAGTTGAATAATATGAATAATGAAGTGAAAAATGTTAAAAGAAGTTGGTTTAACAATACAATATTACTTTTAGGAACACTTGTAATATTTGTATTTGTTTTAAGTACAATTGGTTCCTTATTAAAATGGGATGGAACATATTTAACATTGAATTCAGTTACTGGAAGTTTAGAGAGTAATTTAGTTTCTGTCGAATCATTATTTTCAAGAGAAGGAATAAGATTTATTATTGGTAATGCAGTGTCTAATTTTATGAACTTTACTCCATTAATAATGTTCTTGTTTACTATGATTGGTGTAGGATTTGCAGAAAGAACGGGATTATTTAATTCATTATTTGCATTAACTGCAAAGAAGATACCTAGATTCTGGTTAACTTTTATAGTTGTGTTTATTTCAATGCTATTTAATGTAATTGGTGATATTGGATTTGTATTATTAATACCACTAGCAGCAATAATGTTTCTAATTAATGGCAGAAATCCATTAATTGGAATAATATCCTCTTTTGTTGCTATGACTGCAGGATATGGAATAAATGTAATAGCTACGCAAATAGATTACTTGTTAATTAATGCAACTACTATTGGTGCAAATGTAATAGATAAAACTTATACTACATCTATTTCGGGTAACTTATTTTTTGGAATTATATGCACTATTTTATTAAGCTTTTTAATATCATATATAACTGAAAAAATAATTGTAACAAGAGTAGGAAAATACAAAAAAGAAGAAATGCTTGAAGAGTTAAAAGTAGATAAAAAAGAAAAGAAAGGGTTATTAGCGGCGGTAATAGCATTTGCAATATTTATAGTAATATTTATTTATATGCTATTACCTATTGGTACACCATTATCAGGAATATTATTAGATTATGAGTATACTGATTTTTATGCAAGAATGTTTAGTGAAAACTCATATGTAATACAAGGACTATCATTTATGTTATTTGCAGCATTATTAGTGTGCGGATGGTTATATGGTATATTTGCAAGGACTATCAAAACTAAGAATCAGTTTTCAAACTACCTATATGGTTCTCTTAATAATGTGGGTGGTGTTTTGGTATTATTCTTTATAGTAGCTCAATTAATAGCGTTATTTGAAAAGAGTAATTTAGGAACCGTATTTACTATTTGGGTTGGAGATACGCTTGTAAATTTAAATTTCTCTGCAGGGCCATTAATAATATTGTTTTTCATTTTAGTAACATTAGTCAATATAGTGCAAACAGGAGCTACTGCTAAATGGTTAATATTAGCACCAGTGTTGGTTCCATTATTTATGAAATCAAATATATCTCCTGAATTTACACAAGCAATATTTAGAGCAGGAGATTCTGTTACTAATGTTATAACACCTTTCTTTCCATACTTTGTAGTATTTATAGGTATGGTACAACTGTATAATAAGAACGATGAAATTATAGGAATTAAAGATATATATAAATTATTATTACCATATGTAATAGTAATATTATGTTTCTGGGTTATAATACTTATTTCATGGTATATAATAAATCTACCAATAGGTATAAATGTATTGCCTATAATTTAAGGAGGACACAATGGGATTAAAAGCAGGAATAATTGGTTTACCTAATGTAGGTAAATCAACTCTATTTAATGCAATTACTAAAAAGAATATACTTGCTGCAAATTTCCCTTTTGCAACAATTGACCCAAATGTTGGGGTTGTAACTGTACCTGATAAAAGACTTGAAATATTAGAAAAGATGTACAATCCTGAAAGAACAATTCCAACTAGTTATGAATTCATAGATATAGCAGGATTAATTAGAGGAGCATCAAAGGGAGAAGGATTAGGCAACAAGTTTTTGTCTAATATTAGAGATGTAGATGCAATATGTGAGGTTGTTAGATGTTTCTATGATCCAAACATAATACATGTTGAAGGATCTGTTGATCCAGTTAGAGATGTTGAGACTGTTAATATCGAATTAATATTATCAGATATGGAAATAATAGATAATAGAATATCAAAAATTGGTAAAAAAGCACAATCAACAAAAGAAAAAGATGTCATAGCAGAGTTAGAGGTTCTAAATAAAATAAAAGAGAATTTAAATAAAAATATTCCAATTAGAAGTATTGAATTAAGTGAAAATCAAAATGTAATAATAAAACCATATAACTTTCTTACAGCAAAACCAATTATATATTTAGCAAACATAAAGGAAGAAGATATAAATAAAGAAAATATATATATTGAAGAGCTAAAAAAATATTTAAATCCTGGAGAGCAAATAGTTGAAATGTGTGCCAAGATTGAAAGTGAATTAATTGAACTCAATGACGATGATAAAGCAATCTTCTTAAAAGAAATAGGAATTAATGAAAGTGGATTAGATATGTTAATAAAATCTACATATAGTTTATTAGGACTTTCAACATTCTTTACAGTCGGTTCTGATGAGTGTAGAGCGTGGACTTTTAAAAGAGGTATGAAAGCTCCTCAATGTGCGGGAATAATACACAGTGACTTCGAAAGGGGCTTTATAAGAGCTGAAGTAATAGCTTATGAAGATTTAATATCTTGTGGAAGCGAAACAAAAACAAAAGAAGCAGGAAAAGTTAGACTTGAAGGAAAAGAATATGAGATGAAAGATGGAGATATTTGTCATTTTAGATTTAATGTTTAAAGAATGTTTACTTATATTTTCATTTTTGCTATAATAACCTCGAGTATTTAATTACTCCTTGCTTTTCTAAAGGGAAAGCCAATGACCGAAAGGAGGAATATTATGAAATATGAGATTATGTTCATAGTAAGACCAAATATTGAAGAAGGAGCTTTAAAAGAAGTTATTAAAACTTTTGAAAAAGTTTTAACAGACAATAAAGCTAAGATTGAATCTTCAAAAGATTTTGGCCAAAAAGAATTAGCTTATAGTGTCAAAGGACACAAAAGTGGATTCTATTACTTATATGAAATAAGCTCTAAAGATGGTAAAGCACAAAAAGAATTTGACCGTCTTGCTCTTATAAATGAAGATATTATAAGACATATGATAACAAAAATAGAAAAATAGAAAGAGGGATATAATGAATAAAGTATTTTTAATAGGAAGATTA
>CAYRHA010000006.1:0-17969 GCA_964424005.1 uncultured Muribaculaceae bacterium | reverse complement strand
AAGAAATATGTAACGTGTGCATATTTTTCTGTTTCTGCTATTCTTAATTGTTTTAGGCCATGATTTGATATATACTCTCCAAATGTATTATTTAAGTTTATAACATCAAATGCATTTTCAAATACAACGTTATCTGCTACTTTTAGCATTGTTATTAGTTTTAAATTCTTTTTTAAATCTCTAATATAATCTTTTTTAAATTCTTTATTTGTTAAACTTCCTAATATTTCCCAAGCTCTATCTGGTCTATAGTTTACCCATATTATTGAATCATTGTCACTAATTGTTCCGTTTTTATCTAGTATTGATGGTTCAATAAATTCATCAAATATATTTTGATTATAACTATTTTCTATTAAGTCTTTTGTATTTGAGTATTCTTTTGCTTCTCCATTTACTATGGTTTTATAATATTTATCTATTCTATCCCAATTATTGTCTCTATCCATTGCATAATATCTTCCAGATATTGTTGCAATCTTTCCTACTCCATATTTTTCAATATTGTCTTCTAATATCTTTATGTATTTATAAGCATTATTTGGCAATGTATCTCTACCATCAGTTATTATGTGGAAATATAAGTCTTTTATATTGTTTTCTTTGGCTAGTTTTAATAAAGCGATAAAGTGATTTATATGTGAATGGACTCCGCCATCACTCAGTAAACCCATTATATGTAATTTACTATTATTTTCTCTTGAATGTTCTATTGCTTTTAATAATATTTTGTTACTGAAAAAAGAATTATTATTAATGGCTTCATTAATTAATTGCAATGGTTGGTATACTATTCTTCCTGCACCTATGTTAAGATGTCCAACTTCACTATTTCCCATTTGTTCTTTTGGAAGACCAACTAATGAACCAGATGCTTCTAAAAGACTATGTGGGTATTTGTTCCAAAGCATATTGAAATTAGGCATATTTGCTTGTTTAACAGCATTACCATGTATTTCATTACTTACTCCAACACCATCTAATATCATAAGCATTACTTTTTTCATATTATCACCTAGTATTATTATATCATTTAATGATAATAATTGACTTATCTTGTAACTGTATTAACTAATATTTACACTAATAAAACTTATATTTTTAATTATTTTATATTTAAAAATATATTATATTATGTTATTATATATATAAATCAGGAGGTTAATATGAGCAATAAGAAATTGTATAAAGTAGATCAAGGTAAGATGATATTTGGTGTATGTGGTGGAGTTGCTGAATACTTCAATGTTGATCCAAGTATTGTAAGAATTGGATGGGTATTTCTAGGTTTATTTGCAGGAACTGGTCTTCTTGCTTATATAGTTGCAGCGTTGATATTACCATCAAAAACAATGGTTAAATAAAGGAGGATTTATGAGAAAGAAAAAAAATAGGACAGGTTTATTTTTTATAGTTGGATTTGCTATCATAATTGGATTTTCAACACTAATATCAAGTTTATTGCCAAAGGAAGAAGGAGTTGTATTTAATAATATAACTTATGCTCAATATAAAGAAACTCTTGAATCTGAAACATTAAAATTTATATATGTAGGTAGAACTGATTGCACATATTGTATAAAAATTACTCCATTGTTAGGTAAAGTGCAAACAGAATATTCTATAGTGTTTAATTATTTAAATACAGATACTATGACTACTGAAAATTTTACCGATATTTCAACTACTGCAGAAGTATTTGAAGGAGAATGGGGAACACCAACACTTCTTGCAATAAAAAACGGAGAAGTAATTTCGACAGTATCCGGTTATAGAGAATTAAGTGCTCTTAAGACTTTTGTAGAAGATGCAATAGAGTATGAGGCAGAATAATATGGATGAAAGAAGAATTGCAAACCAAATATATAAGTTAGCAATGGTCTTTAAAAATAAATATCCATTGACACTGGTATTCAGAATTATGCCACATTGTAAGATTGTAGCTAAGCATCTTAATCCAGGTGAAGAAGTAAGATATGTCTTTCTTGGTCAAAAGAATGAAAGAGTATATGAGATCTTCAATTCATATGTAATTGTATTAACAAATAAGAGAATATTATTAGCAAGAAAGAGATTGATATTTGGATATTTCTTCAGTGCTATTACTCCAGATATGTTTAATGATATGCAAGTAAAAGCAGGATTATTATGGGGAAAAGTAATAATTGATACTGTAACTGAAGAAGTAAGGCTTTCAAGTATATCAAGAAATGCTTTAGATGAAATCGAAACTGAAGTAACTGAATATATGATGGAAGAAAAAAAGAAATACAATAAGAGAGATTTATCTAATAACTAGTAAATCTCTTTTTTTTTGAATTTTTATATAGTATAATTGATTAGAATAGAGGTGATAGTGTGATATTAAGGAAACCATATGCATTTTTAATTAAAAATTTCAAAAAAATACATTTTATTTTATTCCTATTAAATGCTGCACTATCATATTATGTATATAGAGTGTTTACTTTTTTTGTTGATTATGAAGAGACTGGTAAAATTCTTTATGCAGATGATTTGGTTGCTGAATATATAAAACCAGTAATGTTTATATTAATTGGACTATCTATCTTAATGCTAATAATAACACTTGTATTGCTATATCAAAAGAAGAAGCCAGTTAGATTATATATTGTTATGCTTATTTACTATATTGCTTTAATTATATTTTTATTTATTGATTCTAAATATTTAAATATTTTACAATTTGATGGTTTGGAACCAAAGATGGTTAGAATATTTAAAGATTTAAACTTTCTTGCTTTATTAGCACAAACAATATCTTGTGTTATTGTATTAGTCAGAGCTGTTGGATTTGATATAAGAAAATTTGATTTTGGTACTGATATAGTGGAATTACAAATTGATGTTACCGACAATGAAGAAGTAGAGCTTACTTCAGGTATAAATATAGATAATATTAGTGGCAAATCTAGAAAAAGGATAAGGGAACTTAAATACTTTTATCTAGAAAATAAAGGCATTATTATTGGTGGATTTATTTTTATTGTTTTAGCTTTATTTTCATTTTTCTATATTAAAATGAACATAGTAAATGTTAATTATAAACAAGGTGATAATGTTGTATTTGATAGATCTGAAATTGTAGTTAACAAATCGTATATGACTAATTTAGATTACAAAGGAGACAATATATCCGAAGATGGTTATACTTTTATAGTAATAGATTTTACTGCAAAAAATACTTATGATACTGCAAAGGAATTATCCTTTGATAATATGAAACTTAACGCTAATGGAGTTCAATATAGTTGTTATACAAGAAAGTATGGGTCTTTTATTGATATTGGTGTTGGATATACTAATCAAGAAATACCTATTGATACTTCTAAAAGTTATATAGTTGTATTTATGATAAAAGAACAAGATATAACTGATGATATGGTGTTTAAATATGCAGATACAAAGGAAGTAAAAGGCACAAAAGTTACTTACAATTATGAGTACATAGATATAGAACCAATAGAAATGAATATAGTAAATGATGTAAGTACAATATCTATTGGAGATAATATGTACTATGGACTTTCATTCTTAAAAGAGACTCAATTAGCAATAAATAGTTTCCAGATTGGGAATAGAATGGAATATTCTATAAATAATAAGAATTTATATTTAGTTTCATCATTGAGCAATACTATATTGAAAATGAATTATACATTTGTTAAGGATTCTTCAATAATATATATATCTAATTTTGTTGATCTAATTAGTAGATTTGGAAAGATATCTTATACTATAGACAATAAAATATATTTTTCCAACTTTAAAGATGTAACTCCATCTAAATATGTAGATAGCGACATTTTCTTGGAAGTTAATAATAAATTAGAAAATGCAGAGAGCATAATATTGGTAATTACAGTAAGAAATGTAAGATATACTTATAAGTTAAAATAATTTGCTGTTAAAAAGTCTAGATGCTATAATTGATTAGTAATGAGGTGTAATATGATTTATTTAGATTATTCTGCTACTACAAAGGTAGATAAAGATGTTTTAAAAGCATTTAACAAAGTATGCTTGAATAATTATGCAAACTCCAATTCTTCTCATAAGATTGGAATAGAATCAAATAATTTGATAACAAATTCACTTGTGCTAATATCAAAATTATTAAATATTAAGCCTAGTGAAATAATATTTACATCAGGTGCATCTGAATCAAATAATTTAGCAATAAAAGGTATTGCTTTTAAAAATCAAAGCAAAGGGAAACATATTATTACTACTAAATTAGAACATTCATCTGTAATAGCTACTCTAAGTTATCTTAATACCCTTGGTTTTGAAATTGAATTTGTCAATTTACTTGAAGATGGTACAGTAGATTTAAATCATTTAAAAAGTATATTAAGAAACGATACTATTCTTGTTACGATTACTGCTGTTGATAGTGAATTAGGCATAAGACAACCTATTGAAGAGATTGGAAGTATATTGAATAATTATCCAAATTGTGTTTTTCATACTGATATGACACAATGTATTGGAAAAGATAAAATTGATTTAGCAAATGTAGATTTAGCTTCTTTTTCTGGACATAAATTCTTTTGTTTTAAAGGTATTGGAGCCTTATATAAAAGAGATGGAATAGAAATTGAACCTCTTATACATGGTGGTAGAAGTGTAACTATATATAGAAGTGGTACACCTCAAACTGAGTTAATTGTATCGATGGGAAAAGCTATTGAAACAGCATTGAGTGATCTAAATAAAAAACATGATTATGTTTCAGTTTTAAATAATAAGATTAGAGAAGAAATAAGCAAATATAAAAACATTTATATAAATAGTACTAATAAATCAATACCTCAAATATTGAATTTTAGCATTGTAGGAGTTGAATCTGAAAAAATTCAAAAATCTTTAGAAGAATATGAAATATATATTTCTACAAGAAGTGCATGTACTAAGAGTAAAGAACCATCAACATCAGTGCTAACAGTTACTAATAGTCATGAAAGAGCAATTTCATCTTTAAGAATTAGTTTATCTTATAAAACAAAGAGAAGAGAAGTAAAAGAATTCTTAAGATGCTTTAAAATCTGCTATGATAAAATCGAATGGAAGTGATATCATGAAAATAATTAAGATAAGTGCATTATGGTGTCCTGGTTGTTTAATTATGAATGGTATTACAAAAAAAATATGTGAAGAATACAATATTGAAATATTAGAATTGGATTATGATTTTGATGAAGAAAAAGTAAAGCAATACAATGTTGGTAGTATATTACCAGTATTAATTTTCGAACAAAATGGAAAAGAAGTATTGAGAATAATTGGTGAGAAATCATATGAATACGTTAAAGGGCAAGTAGTGGAGGTATTATGAAATATATTAAGTATATTTTTGCAACATTAATTTTCTTCTTTTTCATTTCAGCAGTAAACGCAAGTGAAAAGGAAGTTAATATTTATTTATTTTATTCAGAGAATTGTCCTCATTGTGCTCTTGAAGAGGTGTTTCTAGAAGAATTAAAGGAAGATAATAGTAATGTAAATGTATATATGTATGAATTAAGCAATGCTTCTAATGTCTATAACAGACAACTATGGATACAAGTACAAAACATATTTGATAAAGCATCAGGATCGGTTCCTTATACAGTTATAGGCAATCAAGTTCTTATTGGATACTCTACAGGAAATACTGATTTAAATATTGAAAAAATTGTTGAATATTATAAGAATCACAATTATAGAGATTTAATAGGAGAACATCTTGGTACAGTTGAAGTAAATGAAGATATAGTAATGGAAGATATAGATATAATAAGCGATGTTATAACAGTTGGAGTTTTTGGACAAATTAATTTAAAGAGCATTTCTTTATTTTTACTTTCAATTATGATAGGAATAGTTGATGGATTTAACCCCTGTGCTATGTGGGTATTACTATTCTTAATTACAATGTTACTAGGTATGAAGAGTAGAAAGAAAATGTGGATTCTTGGATTAACTTTCTTACTTACATCTGCTTTAATGTATGCAGGAGTAATGGCAACATGGTTAAATTTAGCGTCTCTAATAAATAAGATTAGTATTATTAGAATATCTATTGGTATATTTGCAATAACAATGGCTCTAATAAATATAGTGAAGTATTTTAAAGAAAGAAAAAACGATGGTTGTGAAGTAGTAAATGATAGTAAGAGAAAGACCATAATAAGCAAGATTAAAAGCATAACTTTAGAAAGTAAATTCGGGTTAGCAATACTTGGTATTATAACTCTTGCAATAACAGTAAATTTAATAGAGTTTGTATGTTCGGCAGGATTGCCATTAATGTTTACAAACATTTTAGCATTAAATGATCTAAGTGTTATTCAAAATGTGTTCTATGTATTTATATATATATTGTTCTTCTTAATTGATGACATAATTATATTTGTTGCTGCAATGTTAACTCTTAAGATAACTGCAGTATCTACAAAATATACTAAATACTCTCATTTAATGGGTGGAATAATAATGTTAATAATTGGTTCTCTATTAATATTTGCTCCAGATATATTGATGCTAAATATATAAAAGATATGAAAATATCTTTTTTTAGAGGAATTATCTTTTTCAAATAGTATAAATCAATAGGAGGTTTATATGAAAAAGATAATTTTTATTTTTATTTGTTTTACATTTTTATGTTTAAATGTTAATGCTGAAGAAAGGACTATTAATTATGAGGTTATACCAAATGTTTTTTCAAATTATAATATAGATGGAGTACAGTATTCTGTACCACTTGTACATATATATGATGATTTAGGTAATAGACTTTATTGTATTCAAAGAGGTATACCACTAATAGCAAGTAATTATGTTGCTTCTGAAGATTTTCAGATTTCGAACATTGTTTTTGAATTAAAAAATCATTTAGAGCTAATAAGTTATTATGGTTATGGATATGAAGAAGATTATTCTTTATATCAATATATGGCAACACAAGAATTAATATGGTTGTATTTAGGTATGGATGTACTTTGGAGTACTGAAGCAGATAGTAATGGTCAAATAATAGATGTAACTGAAAACAAAAATAACATTATGAATAATGTTAATAGGCATTCATTGAATCCACAATTTAATGAGGGGTATGTAGAGGCTAGAGTTGGTACTGAAAGAATAATATATGATGAGAATGGAGTTTTAATTGATTACTTTGTATATAACGATAGTGGTAATATAGTTGAGCAACATCAAAATTCATTGACTTTTTCTTTCTATAAGATGGGTAATAACTCACTAACATTAAAGAGACAAGTAGAGGATAGAGGTACTACAAAAGTATATATATCAGAGGGATCACAAATGTTGATGTACTTTGGTAATTTTATAAGTGAAGATACAGTTTTATATTACAATGTATATGGCGGGAATATATTCATACAAAAGATTGACTATGATACAAATACAAATGTACCAAGTGGAGAAGCATCATTACAATCTGGTGCATATTCAATATATGATATTTATGGTAATTTGGTAGGAACTGCATTAACAGATGAGAATGGAGTTTACTCATTAAATGGATTAGAACTTGGTACTTATATTATTAAAGAACTTTATCCTAGTATGGGGTATCTTCCATCAATACAGGACTATTCAGTAACTTTATCTTTTGGGGATTCAGTTAAAACAATAACAATTCCGTGCGAAGTTTTAAAAAAGAGATTAGAAATAGTTAATTATTATGAAAATGATGTTCTTGTCCCGGCAGTTGGCAACAACTTTGGAATATATACTCTTCAAGGCATATATTTATATACAATTATTACTGATGAAAATGGATATGCACATATTGATTTGCCTTATGGTAGTTATAAAATAAAACAAATGACTGTATCAGAAGGGTATGAGCTAGCAGAAGATTTCACATTAATTATTGATTTTATTGATACACAAACTTCATTTCAAATAATAAATAGAAGAATTACTTCTAATGATCCAACAGAACAGGAGGGTGAAGAAGAAAACAACGGCAACGAGGCAGAAACAAATGAGCCAGGACAAGAAAATAACAACAATGATGAGGAGACAACAAACGAACCAGGGCAAGAAAATAACAACGAAGAAAACCCAACTGAAAACAATACAGAGCAAGAAGAAAATAATGAAGAAGAGATAAGTGAGGATAGTTCAACTGAAGACAACGAAGAAGAAATATTACCGGATTTGTATGTTGATAGTAATTACTTTTTATATATGATTGGTGCGATTATATGTATAAAAAAACTGTTGCATTAGTAATATTATTATTAATATTATCAGTGGTATTAGTAAGTAATTATAGAGAGATTGTTTACGAGGTAGAGAACTATGTTGATCTAAATGTTAGGGCAAATAATATGATTGAAATACCTAAGATGAAATTAAGAGAAACAATATCGTTTGTATCAATAGAATCAAAGAGAATAAATGGTGTTGTATTATTTGAAGAATATGGTAGACCTGATATTTTAAATAGTAATACTGTTATTGGAGCACATTCTGGAGTTGGTTTAAATGTATTTTTTAATAAATTAAATATCCTAGAAGTTGGTGATATATTTCATATTTATTACAAAGATAATATATATGAATATTTAGCATATAAAACATTTGAAGTAGATGAAAAAGATTTATCTGTATTAAATAATGCTGAAAAAACTATTGCAACATTAATGACGTGTAAGAGAAGCAATCCGACAAAAAGAATAATTGTTTTGGGAGAATTGATTGATATAATTGACTAATGACATTAATTATAATAGAATTAGGTCGGAGGGGATTATATGCCAAAGAATACTTTTTTCAATCTTCCTGACGAAAAAAGACTAAATATTATCAATGCATCAAAGAAAGAATTCGGTAGAGTATCTCTTGCAGATGCTTTTGTAAAAAGTATTGTTGTAGATGCAAATATCCCTAGAGGAAGTTTCTATCAATACTTTGATGATATAGAAGACTGCTTTTATTACATAGTAGATGAGTATGCCAAAGATATAAAACAAAAATTGTTAAGCAATCTAAAAGAGAATAATGGAGATATTATTAAATCTTATTCTGATTTATATACCTATATATTAGAAATGATTAATAATCCAAAAAATAAAAATTATTTTGAAAAAATATATTTAAATATGAATTATAAAATACAGAAGATGTTTACTCCAAATTTCAATGATGGATTAAACGATATATTGAATTTAGTAGATATATCAAAATTAAAGATACAAAGTAAATTTGGTATAGGATATATACTTGATATAATTGAATCTATAATGTTACATAATGTAATAGAGAGCTATAAGAGGAATGTAAGTAAGGAAAAAAATATTGAGATATTTGAAAAAGAGATATTGCTAATTTCAACAGGTATAGTTAAGCAATGATAAAAAATCATTGCTTTTTTAAGGCTTTGTGATATTATTAAATTTGAGTTTTATACGAAGGATGTGTTTTTATGCAAAAGATAATTAACATAGGAGTTGTTGCCCACGTTGATGCTGGTAAGTCTACTTTAGTAGATGCTATGCTATTACAAAGTGGTATTTTTCATGAAAATGAAGATATAATTGAACAAGTTATGGACAGCAATGATCTTGAAAGAGAAAGAGGAATTACAATATATTCTAAGAACTGTTCAGTTAGATACAAAGATATTAAGATTAATATTGTAGATACTCCTGGACATGCTGATTTCTCATCTGAAGTAGAAAGAGTAATTAAAACAGTAGATACTGTTATTTTGTTAGTAGATTCTGCCGAAGGACCAATGCCACAAACAAGATTTGTTCTTGAAAAAGCTTTAAGCCTTGGTTTAAAACCAATATTATTCATAAATAAAATTGATAAAAAAGATGCTAGAGTAGATGAAGTAGTAGATATGACCTTTGATTTGTTTATTAGTTTAAATGCCACTGATGAGCAATTAGACTTTCCTATTCTATATGGAATAGCAAGAGAAGGTATAGCAAGATATAATGTTAATGATACAAATAAAGATTTAAAACCTTTATTTGAAACAATAGAAAAGAATGTAAAAGTATATGAAGGAAGCGAAAATGATCATCTTCAAATGCAAGTTTCTTCACTAGCATATGATGATTATATTGGAAGGCTTGCTATTGGAAGAATATACAAAGGTAAGATAAAAGTAGGAGATTCTGTTGTTATATCAAAAGTAGATAAAACTATACAAAATGCGCATATTACTAAATTATTTGTAAATGAAGGACTAGATAAGATTGAAGTAAAAGAAGCATATTATGGAGATATAGTAGTTTTAGCTGGTATGTCTGATATATCTATTGGTGATACAATATGCAACAAAGATTTTGTTGATCCAATGGAACCAATATATATAGAAGAACCAACTTTATCTATGAACTTCTTAGTTAATTCATCTCCTTTTGCAGGAAGAAGTGGTAGATTTTTAACAATCAGACATATTAAAGACAGATTAGAAAGAGAACTTGAAACAAACGTAGGAATGAAAATTGAATACTTAGATAATGTCTCTGATGGGTATAAAATATATGGAAGAGGAGAATTGCATTTATCCATTCTTATTGAAGAAATGAGAAGAGAAGGATATGAAATGTCAATATCTAAACCAGAAGTAATATTTAAAGAGATAAATGGAGTAACATGTGAACCTTTTGAAAAAGTACTTGTTACTGTTCCAAATGAATATTGTGGAACAATTATAAATGCAATTAATGAAAGAAAAGGATCAGTACAATCAATAGATCCAAATATTGAATTCACTAAATTAACATTCTTAGTACCTACTAGAGGTTTACTAGGTTATAGAAGTGCATTTGTAAATTCTACAAAAGGTCAAGGTACAATGATTAGAAGCTTCGATAGTTATAAACCTACTGCTGGGCATATTGATTCTAGAAAAAATGGTGTTCTCGTTTCAATGGAACCTGGCAAGACAATGGGATATTCTTTATGGAAGCTTAGTGACAGAGGAACATTGCTTGTAGATGCAGGAACTGAAGTATACACCGGAATGATAGTTGGAATGTGTAACAGATCCGATGATATGAATGTTAATCCATGCAAAAACAAAGAAATGAGTAATACTAGAACAACAAGTACAGATGAAGCAATGGTAATACCAACAATTAAAATGCTTACTTTAGAAGAAGCTTTAGAGTTTATTGCTGAAGATGAACTTGTTGAAGTAACACCAGATGCAATAAGATTGAGAAAGAAAATGTTGAATCCTCAAGAAAGATATAAGATAAGTAAAAAGGACTTTGAATTATAATTTAAAGTCCTTTTTGTTTTTATCATATAAGTTTCTATTATCAAAATAGTTCTTTGGTTTCATTTTTGATATTTTAGAAACAATATTACTTGGAAATCTTTTAAAATTTATATTGTAAGAAGTAATCGTATCATTATAATATCTAATTTCTGCTTCTATTCTTATATTTATTTCACTTGTTTTTCCTATTTCATCTACAACTTCATTTTTTAAATCTCCAATTGCTGCAAATATTTTCATTTCTACTTCAGTTATATTTCTGTAGAAGTCAAATGAAGATATTTTTTTATCTTTTAAATCTTCTGTTTCAACATCCAGCTTCATTTTCTCTTTAATACTTAACAGTAAGTCATATTTTAATCTTAAAGATTCATCTATTTCTTTCTCTGTTTCTTTTAATCTTAATAAGTGGTCTTGAAAATTATTGTATATTGCTACATATACAATCAATAATAAAGAGAGTGCTATTACTAATGAAATTGTAAAATATAAGTAATTCATATCATCACCACTTAGATTATAACAAATTAAGGTTTATCTTTCAAATTATTTTTGATATAATACACTTGGTGATGATATGAAAGTTAAAATAGGAGTATCTGCTAGACACGTTCATCTTTGTGAGAAGGATTTTAAATATTTATTTGGTGAGTCTGCTAGTTTGACTTTTAAATCCGATTTGAGTCAACAAGGTGAATATTCTTGTTATGAAACTGTAACTTTAAAGACTGAAAAGAATATGATTCAGAATGTAAGAATAATTGGTCCTTTGAGAGATAAAACTCAAGTTGAAATAAGTAGAACAGATGCTTATGTACTTGGAATAAATCCACCAGTTAGAATCTCTGGTGATGTTGAAAATAGTGAAAAGATAACTCTAATAAGTAAAGATAAAGAATTAAATCTTATAGAGGGATGTATAATATCAGCAAGGCATATACATATGAGTGAAAGAGATTCATTTAAATTAGGATACTTTAATAATCAAAAGGTAAGAGTACTAATAAAAGGTGAAAAAGGTGCAATATTAGATAATGTATTTATAAAAGTGAAGGATACATATTCTCTAGAATTGCATTTAGATACTGATGATGCTAATGCAATGTTAGTTAATTCTGGTGATACATGTGAGGTAATAGAAAATGAATGAATTTAGAACATGCGATCTATGCACAGGATTTAATGGTAAATCTGTTGCAGAGAGATTAAAAGAATTAGATGAGAAAGCAAATGTTATTGTAGGGTGCCAAGGACTATGTGCCATTGGTGCTAAGATGCCATATGTAATAGTAAATGGTATTATAGTTACTGCTGATAATGAAGATGAAATAATTGAAAAGGTGAAAGAAATTATGATAAAATAACAATTCTTAGAATTGTTATTTTAAAAGGGTGATATTATGTTTAAAATTGGTAATATTAAAATGGAAAATAATGTTGTATTAGCTCCAATGGCAGGCATTTCAAATAGTGCTTTTAGGACTATTGCTAAAGAAATGGGATGTGGGTTAATATATGCAGAAATGGTTAGTGATAAAGCTTTAGTATATAACAGTAAAAAAACAAAAGACCTGTTATATATCACAGAGAACGAGAGACCAATAGTACAACAAATATTTGGTAATGATAAAGATTCATTTGTAAAGGCTGCAAAAATAGTATATGAGTTGATGAAACCAGATATTATTGATATTAATATGGGATGTCCTGTACCAAAAGTAGCTATTAGAGCACAAGCAGGCAGTGCACTTTTAAAAGATGTAAGTAAAATATATGATATTGTAAGTGCAGTAGTTAACAGCGTACCAATACCTGTAACTGTTAAAATAAGAAGTGGATGGGATTCAAAAAGTATTAATGCAGTGGAAGTAGCTAAAATATGTGAAAAAGCAGGAGCAAGTGCTATATGTGTTCATCCTAGAACTAGAGCACAAGGATATAGTGGACTATCAGATTGGAGTATAATAAAAGAAGTAAAAAATAATGTAAAAATACCAATAATTGGAAATGGTGACATAAAAAAGCCACAAGATGCATATAATATGATTGAAGAGACAGGCTGTGATGCAGTAATGATTGGCAGAGGTGTATTAGGCAATCCATGGTTAATAAAAAACACTATTAATTATTTAAGTAATAAACCACTAATTGAAGTTACAAATAAAGAGAAAGTAGAAATGTGCTTAAAGCATTTTAATTATCTATTAAAATCAAAGCCAGAAAAACAAGCAGTATTTGAGATTAGAAGTCATGTAGGATGGTATTTTAAAGGAATAAAAGACTCAAATAATATGAAAAGAATGTTTTACAATATAACTACAAAAGAAGAGTTTTTTGAATTAATCGATAAATGTTTACAACAAGTATAATTTGGGGTAATATTATATATAGGAGAGTACTATGAGAGAATTTACAGAGCAAGAGACAGTAAGAAGAAATAAATTAACAAAGTTAGTTGATAAAAATATAGATCCTTTTGGTTCTTCTTTTCGCGTTACTTCAAATTCAAAAGTAATATTTGATAAATACAAAGATACTACTATTGAAGAATTTGAAAATATAAATGAAGAAGTAATAATTGCTGGAAGAATGATGACCAAGAGAGTTAAAGGTAAAGCAGGATTCGCTAATTTACAAGATAAATTTGGACAAATACAAGTATATGTAAAAATTGATAATGTCGGAGAAGATGCTTATTCTTTATTTGAAGATGGAGATCTTGGCGATATTGTTGGTATTGAGGGCAAAGTATTTAGAACTCATATGGGTGAACTAAGTGTTAAAGCATTTAAATATATACATTTAACAAAGGCATTAAGACCTTTACCAGAAAAGTATCATGGTCTTACAGATGTAGAAGAAAGATTTAGAAGAAGATATGTAGATTTAATATGCAATGATGATGCAAGAAGAATTGCATTCATGAGACCAAAGATCATAAGAAGTATACAAAAGTATTTAGATGATCTAGGTTATACTGAAGTAGAAACTCCAATCCTTGGAACAATACTTGGAGGAGCTAATGCAAAGCCATTTATAACTCATCACAATGTTTTAAATCAAGATATGTATTTAAGAATAGCAACTGAATTAAATTTAAAGAGATTAATAGTTGGTGGTATGGATGCTGTTTATGAAATAGGTAGATTATTTAGGAATGAAGGCATGGATAGAAATCATAATCCAGAATTTACTACAATCGAATTATATAAGGCATATTCTGATTTATATGGAATGATGGATTTATGTGAAGACTTATTTAAAAAAGTAATATATGAGATACTAGGAACATATGAAATAACTTATAAAGATCAAAACTTAGATTTTTCAAAGAGTTTTAGAAGAGCTCATATGGTTGATTTAATAAAAGAACAAACTGGTATAGATTTCTATAAAGAAATTACGTTAGAAGATGCTAAGAAATTAGCAAAAGATCACAATATAGAATTGAAACCACATTATTCAATCGGGCATATAATAAATGAATTCTTTGAAAAATATGTAGAACACACATTAACTCAACCAACATTTGTATTTGGGCATCCTACTGAATTGAGTCCACTTGCTAAGAAGAGTAAAGATCCAAGATTCACTGAAAGATATGAAATATTTATATGTGGCACTGAATATGGAAATGCATTCAGTGAGCTAAATGATCCAATTGATCAAGAAGAAAGATTTCTTAATCAATTAAAAGAGAAAGCATTAGGTAATGTTGAAGCAAATGAAATGGATGAAGACTACATAGAAGCTCTAGAATATGGAATGCCGCCTACAGGTGGATTAGGTATTGGTATTGACAGACTTGTAATGTTAATTACAGGATCTGATAATATAAGGGAAGTAATATTATTCCCACATATGAAAAATAAATAGGAGGAAATATGAAAAATTATAAAACACTTAAAGTATTAGGAATCATAATATTAGTTGTACTTACATTGACATGGTTAATTCCAGGAACTAGTTTAAGTTCTTCAGTTTTAGAATTAGGAGAAATAAGTGCAACAGGTATAGCAGACTTCTTCTCAACTTTTGATATACTAGCTATGTATTTTGCACAAAACTCATTAGTAGTTCTAATGGTAGGAGCTCTTTATGCAGTTGCAAATAAAACAGGAGCTTATAAGGTCTTAGTAGAAAAGATAGCAACAATATTCAAGAAGAAAAAATGGTTAGCTATATTAACAACAATATTGTTTTATGCTTTGATACCAGCACTTACAAACATATACTTTGCAATGTTTATGTTCATTCCATTATCAATTAGTGTATTAATTGAACTTGGATATAACAAGAGAACTGCATTAATATCTACAGTAGGTTCAATATTGGTAGGACTAAGTGGCGCATTATTCTATAGTGACTTCATGTCATATGCAACTAGTACAGATAATGTATATGTATGGATTAAATTAGGATATTTAGTATTAAGTATAGCTGGACTTACAGTATATACAGTATTAATGTCTAAAAACAAAATCAAAGACAAAGATACAGATGAAGATGTATTAATCGTTCCAGATAAGAGAGACTCTAAAAACAAGAGAAATCCAAAAGCAATTGGAATATCAATAGTATTTGGATTAATGCTAATATTTATGATATTAGGTTTGACAAGTTGGAGTGGCGATGCATTTTCAACATTTAACACAAGCGTGTTAGATTATTCAATTGGATCATTTAAAATATTTGGAAGTATATTTGGAGCATTTTCAGCATTTGGGGCTTGGTCATATACAGAACTATATTGTTTAATTGCGTTAGCAACAATTACCCTAGGTATATGCTATAAATTGACTCTAAAAGAATTTTTCGATGCATTCTTTGATGGAATGCACAAATTCTTTGGCCTAGCAATGGTTATATTCTTCATAAATGTAGTTGTAATATTTACATTGAATTCCGGATTCTTAGCAACAATACTTAATTTGTTAGCAAAGACAGGAAACAATGCATTAGTTACAATGGCATCATTAATTGGATCACCATTTGTAGTAGATCCAATATATGTAATTCAATATAATATGGGAGTAATTAGCGCAGCATCAACAAGTGTTGATGGAGCGTTATTAGGATTGATATCACAAACAATGTATGGAATGTCAATGTTATTAGTTCCAACATCAGTTATTGTTATAGCTGGATTATTATATACAAGAGAGAGCTACAAGAACTGGTTTAAACATATATGGAAAATAGCACTAATATTGATACTTCTTGCATTCATTGCAATTACAATAGCAAGTGTAATGTAATATAATATTCAATTGAAAGGTAGAGCAATCTACCTTTTTTAATTTGACAAATTGTAAAAACTATGTATAATAGAGTAATCTTATTAAAAAGGGGAAAGATTATGAAAAACAATGAAGAGATATTAAAGAAATTAAAAGAACAAAAGAAAGTCCTTGAAAATGAAATTACAATTCAAAAATCACAAATCAATATAGATGAAGCTCGTTCTAAAACTAGTTCTAAGAAAGCAGCAGAACGTGAAACAAATTATCATAAATCTGTGATTTATGATAAACAAGAAGAAATGAAATTAATAGATGAAAAAATAAGAAAAATTGAAAAAGAAACAAACTATTGCAAAAACAACAAAGATTTTGCGAATATGGTTAATAGTGAATTAAAAGCGAATGGAATTCAAAAATCAGATAATAAAGATAAAATAGTGGTTGCTATTCCTATACAAAATGAGAAAGATCTTGTTGCTTCGCACGGCCCAGTATGTCTACCAGATGATCAAGATGATCTTCCAAAAAGAAAGATCAATATATTTAAATCAATTCGTATAATGATAGAAGAAATGAAAAAAAATAGTAAAAAGAAAAAAGAAAACAAAAAACAATATCCAGAAGGACCAATTGATTTAAGTGGAGATGAACCAAAGAAAAACAAAGAGTATGCTGAAAAGCAAGCTGAAGCTAAAAAAAAGGAAAAGATTCTTAAAAATAACGCATTTGATAGAATTAACGAAGACGGAAAGTTTATAATAAAATAGTCCAAATATATTTGGACTTTTTTTATGGCTTTGTGTTAAAATGTTTGTAGGTGATGTTATGAAAGTTAGAACAAGATTTGCTCCATCTCCAACAGGGATGATGCATGTAGGGAATTTAAGAAGTGCTATATTTGAGTATTTAGTTGCAAAACACAATAATGGTGCTTTTCTACTTAGAATTGAAGATACAGATCAAAGTAGAAAAGTAGAAGGTGCTTTAGAGTTTATATATAAGACACTAACAATATGTGGTCTTATTCCTGATGAAGGGCCTTTAAATGGTGGTAATTATGGACCATATTTTCAAAGCGAAAGACTTGATTTATATAAGAAATATGCAGAAGAATTAGTAAGTATGGGTAAAGCCTACTATTGCTTTTGTAGTGAAGAAAGATTGGAAAAGCTTAGAAAAGATGCAGATGATAGGAAAGTTGCATTCATGTATGATGGTTATTGTAAAAATTTAACAAAAGAACAAATACAAGAAAAGATTGATAATAAAGAACCATATGTAATTAGACAAATGATGCCAAAAGAAGGCAGCACTAAATATACTGATCTAGTATATGGAGATATTATTATCGAGAATAGATATTTAGAAGATCAAATTTTATTGAAATCAGATGGATTTCCAACATATAATTTTGCAAATGTTATTGATGATCATTTAAT
>CAYRHA010000005.1:0-18762 GCA_964424005.1 uncultured Muribaculaceae bacterium | reverse complement strand
CAATTAGAGAAGCAAGAAGATTAAATATACCAGTATTTGGTTTAGTAGATACAAACTGTGATCCTGATGATGTTGATTATATAATACCTGCTAATGATGATGCAATTCGTGCAGTAAAATTAGTAATTGGAGTATTAAATAATGCAATAGCAGAAGTAACTGGAGCACCAATGATAGACTTCTTAACAGAAGAAGATAAAGGACATGCAAAGAAAGAAGCACCAGTTCAAAAAGAAATAGTAGAAGAAGTTAAACCAGTTGAACAAGTAGTAGAAGTAAAAGTAGAAAAAGAAGTTGAACTAGTTAAAGAAGAGAAGAAGATTGTTGAAAAGAAAAAGGCAATAAAAAAGGTTGTAAAAGAAAAAGTAGTAGCACCAAAAGAAGAAAAATTAGAAACAAAGAAACCAACTAAGAAAATAATAAAAGCAGTTGTTAAAGAAGAGAAGAAACCAGCAAAAAAGGTAACTACTAAAAAAGTAGAAGAAAAGCCTAAGAAAGCAATTGTTAAGAAGACAGTTAAAAAAGTTGTAGCAGAAAAGAAACCAGTTAAGAAAACAACAAAAAAAGTAAAGTAATATAATAGATGATTTTAACAAATCATCTTTAAATTTATAGGAGGAGTATAAATGGTAACTGCAAGTATGGTAAAAGAATTGCGTGAGTCAACTGGATCTGGAATATTAGATTGTAAAAAAGCACTTGATGAAACAAATGGAGACATGACTAAAGCAATTGAATGGTTAAGAGAAAAAGGTATATCAAAAGCAGCTAAGAAGGCTGATAGAATAGCAGCAGAGGGATTAGTAAATATAGTTTCTGAAGGCAATAAAGCAAGTATAGTAGAATTAAATTCAGAAACAGATTTTGTTGCTAGTAATGCAGAGTTTACTGGATTAATGAGTCTAATATCTGATTTATTGTTAAAGAATGATGTAAAGACTTTAGATGAAGCATTAGCAATTCCAACTTCAGAAGGAAAACTTAATGATACAATAGTTAGCAAGATTGCTAAGATTGGTGAAAAACTAAGTTTCAGAAGATTTGAGAATGTTAATAAAAATGATAATGAAAACTTTGGAATATACATTCATAGCAATAAAAAAGCAGCAACTTTAATAGTACTAGAAAATGGAACTAGTGATGTTGCTAAAGATATAGCTATGCATGCTACTGCTATGAGACCAAAGTATATTAGCAGAAATGATATTCCTACAGAAGAATTATCAAAAGAGAGAGAAATACAAAAACAAATAGTTATTAATGAAGGAAGACCTGCTGAAATGGCAGAAAAAGTAGTAGAAGGAAGACTAGTTAAGTTCTTCAAAGAAATATGTTTAAATGAACAACCATTTGTTAAAAATCCAGATATTAATGTTGAACAATATGCAAAAGAACATAATGGAACAGTTAAACTAATGATAAGATTTGAAGTAGGCGAAGGAATGGAAAAAAGAAAAGATAACTTTGCTGAAGAAGTAATGAATCAAATTAAGTAAAACTTTCAATATTGAAAGTTTTTTTCTTTTCATATATAATTAATACATAAGGAGAAATGATATGGAAGATATTATAGAATTAACTAAATCAGAAATGAACGATGCAATAATGGCAATGCAAAAGAGATTTTCAAATATAAGAGCAGGTAGAGCTAATGTATCTATCCTTGATAATGTAATGGTAAATTATTATGGAACAGATACACCTCTAAGACAAGTTGCAAATGTATATGTACCTGAGGCTAGACAAATAGCCATTAAACCATATGATAAGAGTGCATTAGCAGGTATTGAAAAAGCAATATATGAATCAAATCTAGGATTAACACCAAATAATAATGGTGAATTAATAATACTTGCATTCCCACCACTAACAGAAGAAAAAAGAAAAGAATTTGTTAAAGAAGTAAAGGGAATGGCAGAAGATACAAGAGTAGTATTAAGAACAATTAGACAAGATTCAAATAACGCAATTAGAGATTTAAAATTACCCGAAGATGAAGAAAAAAGTAAAACAGAAAAAGTACAAACCATTGTAAATGAATACAATAAAAAGATAGATGATTTATTGAAAGAAAAAGAAACAGAGCTAATGACAATCTAAAGTAGGATAATTCCTACTTTTTTTTAATACTTTAAAAACAAATAATATAATGTTATAATGGAACCATAATAGAGGTGAACATATGAAAAAGGGATTTACATTAATAGAACTATTAGCGGTAATAGTAATATTAGCAGTAATATTAGTAGTAGCAGTACCTAGAGTATTAAATATGATAAAAGTAGCAAAACAAAGTACACTAGATTCAGATGCAGCATTAATATCAAAGAGTCTAGAACTACAAAAAGAGACAGCAGGATTAGATGTAACAACATTACAATTAAGTGATTTAGATACATATGGATTTGATAGTGATAAATATAATGGATTTATTGCAGAAGTAACAAATGATAAAGTAGTAGTAACATTAATAAAAGATGACTTAATTGGGTCTAACTATGCTAATTCGAAGATATATGGAGTAACATTTTCAAACTCAGCTACAGGAACAAGAACAGATAGTGCAGTAGGAGCAACATATAGTGGAACAACAGCAATAACATCATCATTTGATACAGAAGAGATATATAGTGAAATAACAGAAGAGAATGATAGTTATGGAAATGTATTTGTAAAGATACCAAAGTTCTATATAAAAAAGACAAAGAGTACAGGTAATATATGGACATATCAAATATCTAAGACTAAGGTTGATTCAGACTATTACTTACCAGCATGCTTTGTAGATGAAGCATCATACACAGTACTACCTTATATACTAGTTGGAAAATATGATGCAAGTCTAAATGTAAATAAACTAGAATCAAAGACAGGAACAATACCATTAGTATCGCAAACTATTGCACAATTTAGAACAGCAGCAAGAGCGAATGGAGCAGGATATCAATTACTAGATATACATGTTTGGGATGTAATACAAACATTATTCTATGTTGAATTTGCAACATTAGATAGTCAAAGTATAATGTATGGATATGCAGCAAGTACAAACACAGTAAAATTGAATAATGGAACAGCAGATAGTATTTCTAAAACAGGATCTCCAACAAGCAATACAAGTGGAACAAATGCAATGAAATATAGAGGCATAGAAAACCTATGGGGGAACATATGGCAATTTGTTGATGGAGTCAACATATACGATTACACAGCATATACATCCAGAGATGCAAGCACATATGTATCGGATACATTTACTGGATCATATAAAAGAGTAGGATATACAAACAAAAATACAAATGGTTCAGTGCAAGAGATGGGATATGATTCAGGCAATCCATTTGTAAATTTGCCAATAGCAACAGGAACAAGCATATATGGGGATTATTATTATCGAGCATTATATAGTAAAATTACTCTTGTTGGAGGTAACTGGTATTATGGCTCGGCAGATGGAATTACAACTTGGAATTTAGGGACATCTTCTAGTATAGCAGACACTAGCGTCGGTTCTCGTCTAGTAAAAGCACCATTATAACCATTTTATAATATATTTTATTATGTTATAATTTATATAGATTGGAGTAAAGTATGAGATATCATTTTATAGGTATTAAAGGTTCAGGAATGAGTGCTCTTGCACAAGTAATGTTTGATCTTGGAAATTATGTGCAAGGATCTGATGTTGTTCATCATTTATTTACTCAAAACAGGTTGGAAGAAAAAGGTATTAAGTTATTACCTTTTGATGCAAACAATATTGAAAAAGATATGATTATTGTTATTGGTAATGCTTTTTCTGATGATAATGTTGAAGTAATAAGAACTAAAGAATTAGGATTAAAAACTTATAGATATTATGAATTACTAAGTGAGTTAATAAACAAATATGATAGTTTATCTGTGTGTGGTTGTCATGGTAAAACTACTGTAACTGCTATGTTATCGTATGTATTAAATAATACTGTTGGTACTAATTATCTAATAGGTGATGGTACTGGTTATGCTAATAAGAATAATAAGTTGTTTATAATGGAAGCATGTGAGTATAAGAGGGTATTTTTAAACTATTATCCAAACAATATAATTATGACTAATATTGAGCTAGATCATGTTGATTATTATAGTGATTTAGAAGATGTAATATCAGCATATAAGGAGTTTTCTAAGCATGCAAAGAAGGGTATTATTGCATGTGGTGATGATGCTAATATTAGAAGTATTAGTATTGAAGGTAATGTTGTATATTATGGATTTAATGATAATAATAATTTTATAGCCAAGAATATTGTATTGAATTCTGAAGGATCTTCATTTGATGTTTATTATGAGGATAAATTATTAGGCTCATTTAAGATACATTTATATGGCAAGCACATGATATTAAATGCAACTAGTGTAATTGCATACTGCTATTTAAATGGAATCAACTTGGAGGACATTAAGACCCATATAAGTACGTTTAAAGGTGCTAAAAGAAGATTCTCTGAAAATGAGATTGGAAATATAATAACAATTGATGATTATGCACATCATCCAACTGAGGTTAGGGTTACTATTGAATCAGCAAGACAAAAATATCCAGATAGAGAAATAGTAGCGGTATTCTTTGAGAATACTTATTCTAGAACTAAGAGATTATATAAGGACTTTGCAGATTCTTTAAATAAAGCAGATAAAGCATATGTTACAGATATCTTTAGTGATAGGGAGAAGCAAGAAGAATTTCCAGATGTAAGTCCAATGTTAATTGTAAATTTATTAAAGAATGGAGAACATTTAGTAATAGGTAATATGGTTAATTTAGTATCTACTAAGAATTATGAATGTATTAAGCCATTATTAAAACATGAAAATTCTGTAATATTATTTATGGGTTGCAAAGAGGTTTACTATTTAAAAGAGAAATTAGAAGATTATTTAAAAGGAGGAAAATAATGGTAAAAGGTACACAAACAGAAAAGAATTTACTTAAGGCTTTTGCAGGTGAAAGCCAAGCAAAAAACAGATATACTATTTATGCTAGTAAGGCAAGGAAGGAAGGATATGAAAAAATATCTGAAGTATTCTTAAATACTGCTAGTAATGAATATGAACATGCAAATTTATTTTATAAGAAGTTAGATGGAGGTGAGGTAGAAATTACTGCATCTTATCCAGCGGGTGATATTGGAACAACTCTTGAGAATCTTAGATTTGCAGCTAATGGAGAAGGGGATGAAGCAAGAAAGTTATATCCAGAATTTGCACGTATTGCTAAAGAAGAAGGATTTAATGATGTTGCTGAATTATTTACCAATATTTCTACTATAGAAGCTCATCATGAAGAAAGATATAATATGTTATATGATTTAGTTAAGAAGGGATTCTTCACTAGAGATATTGAATATGAATGGGAATGTAGGGAATGTGGATTTATATTCAAAGGAAATACACCTCCAGAAGTTTGTCCAACATGTGAACATGCTAGATCATTTTATCAATTAAAATTAGATATTTTTTAAAACAAAAGGAACTATTCATATAGTTCCTTTTTTAATAAATCAATATTCTTGTACATCATTGATATATAATCATCACCATTAAGTTTTTCTTCTTCACTCAATAATGTAATGGTATTAACATTGATCTTTGTTAATTTTTTAGTGTTTATTAATTCTTCTACTTCTTCACTTAGTATATCATCTTCAAATACATATATATACTTTATCGAATTGCTTGATATTGCTGTTCTTGCATCAGATAATATTTTCGGTGTAATTGTATCGTTATCAAGTGAGTATATATTTAATCCATATTTTTCTAGAAATAATAAGGAGTCATTACCAATTATTATTGTATCTTTATCGCTCATTTCTACTATTAGTTTTATTTCTGCATCTATTTCAGATATTTCTACTTTTAAACTATCATAATTATTTTCAATTCTATTTTTTAAATATGTTGTTGTTATATATTCTTTCATACCATTCTTTATATTTTGAGAAAGCATTAAGAAGTTTGACGGATTAATCCACAGTTCTTCAACACCATATACATATTCCATACCCATTGTTGCATCTACTATCATTAAATTTTTATTGTAATTTAACATTGCTACTGCATAATTTTTTTCTTCACTTAATCCATTATATACAAATAAATCTGTCTTACTATAATCCTTTACTAGTTTATCTGACAATTCTACAATTTCATTTGGATAAATACTTATTATTGTACTATTTTCTCCATATAGAACATTTGTTAAGTATTCAACTGGATATGTAGTTGTATATATTGTAATGTTTTCCATATTGTTTAATGATATTGAGCATCCTGATAATAGTATTATTAATAATATAAATGATATTATTTTTTTCATATTTCCTCTTTCTTTGGAACTGGATCATATCCTGTTTTTCCAAATGGATGGCATCTTAATACTCTTTTTATACTTAAATACCCACCTTTTAATGCTCCGTATGTATTTAGTGCTTCTATTGCGTAATTAGAGCATGTTGGTGTAAATCTACATTGATCATGAAATGATCCGGGTATTGATTGATATAATTTAATTATCTTTATTATTATATGTTTCATTTAATCACCTACATATATATTAGTATATTTTTAGATAAAAGTAAAACAAAAAGAATAAATAATGATATAATAAAAATAGGTGATAATATGAAAATACTAGAAGAATTGAAGATAATTCCAAATAATATAGAATTATATGAAAGAGCTTTTATGCATACTTCTTATTGTAATGAAAATGGCATAAAAGATAGTTATGAAAGACTTGAATTTCTTGGAGATAAAGTAATAGATTTAATAGTAAGTGAATATTTATATAGGAAGCTTGAAGTTGAAGAAGGGGAAATGACTAAGATGAGAGCTGCTTATGTATGTGAGAATGCACTTTATGAGAATGCATTGAGACTAAATTTCAATGAGTATGTAAAAGTAGGTAAGGGTGAAGAGGCATCAGGTGGCAAAGATAAGAAGGCTATATTAGCTGATATTTTTGAAGCTTTTGTTGCTGCTTTATATATAGATAAAGGATTAAATGAAGCAAGAAGATTTTTAAATTTTACTATTATTGCAAGCATTGAAAAGAATAAAGAGTTCTTTTATGATTATAAATCTATATTACAAGAATATGTACAAACGGGTAAGAAATCAATTGAATATGAACTTATAGATGAATATGGTCCTCCACATAGTAAGGTGTTTGAAATAGCAGCGAAGGTAGATGGAATAGCTTTGGGAAAAGGTACAGGAAGTACAAAAAAACAAGCAGAACAAAATGCAGCACAAGATGCTATTGAAAAGAAAGCAAAATAGATAAGCCCTTAATATAAGGCTTTTTTCTTGTTAATCTAATAAATATATAGTATAATTTTTATGATAGTGGGTGTAAGACATGTATTTAAAGCAAATAATAACACAAGGATTCAAATCTTTTGCAGATAGAATTAATATTGATTTTGATAAAGGTATTACTTGTATTGTAGGACCTAATGGTAGTGGTAAAAGCAATATTGTAGATGCAGTTAAATGGGTTCTTGGAGAACAATCTATTAAACAACTAAGAGGTGGAGATTCTATGACTGATGTCATATTCTCTGGAAGTAAGAGTAGAAATCCATCTAATTATGCATCTGTAACTTTAGTATTCGATAATTATGATAGACATTTAAATGTGGATTACACTGAAGTATCAATTAAAAGGGTTCTTTATAGAAATAAAGATACTGAATATTATATAAATAATGAAAAATGCAGATTAAAAGATGTATTAAATTTATTGGTAGATAGTGGAGCTTGTAGAGATTCTTTTAATATTATTTCTCAAGGAGATGTAGCAAGTATATTTAGTTCTAAACCAGAAGATAGAAGAGTAATATTTGAGAGTGCTGCTGGTGTTTTAAAATACAAGAAAAGAAAAGAAGAAGCACAAAGAAAACTTGAACATACTAGAGATAATATTGAAAGAGTAAGCGATATTATTAATGAATTAGAGACTAGAATAGAACCTCTAAGAGAACAACAAGAAAGTGCTACTAAATATGTAAATGCTAAAAAGGAACTTGAAGATATTGAAACTTCATTAATTGTAAGTGATATTGATAAAATAAATAATGATACAGTATCTTTGAAAAGCAGACTAGAAAAATTAAATAATGATGTACTAGAAATAGACAATAATTTAATGATAGATTATTCTAAGTTAGAAAAAGAGAAGTTAAATTATTCAAAATTAACTTCTGATTTAAACAAGTATCAACAACAACTACTTGAACAAACATCGGTTGTAGAGAAATTAAATAGTGAAAAGAGTATAATTTCCGAAAGAAAGAAATATGATTCAAATGATGTTAAAATACATAGTAATGTAATTAATCTAAAAGAACAAGAAATGAACATGTCTAATAAGTTGGATTTGTTAAATAAGGATATCAAGGATTTATATAAGAATATTAGTTCTTGTGAAGTAAATAAAAGTGAAATAGATTTAATATTAAAAAATTATCAAACAGAGTATGAGATATTGGCAAATAAAATAAATGACAGTATTAAAGAAAGAATATCTCTAGAATACAAAATAAGCACTCTAGAGCACAATATTGATTCAAACAATGATTTATCTTATTCAGTTAGATCTGTTCTCAATAATTCGAGATTAAAGGGTATACACAATGCGTTAGGTAAGATAATTGATTTTGATGAGAAGTATTCTACTGCAATTAATGTTGCTTTAGGTGCATCTTCTCAATTTGTAATATGTGATGATGATAAAAGTGCAAAAGATGCTATCTCATATTTAAAGCAAAATAATTTTGGAAGGGTAACATTCTTTCCGTTAAATGTAATAGAGAAAAGAAGTATTGATGAAACAACATACAATTATATAAAGGAAGATGTTGATTTTATTGATGTTCTATCAAACTTAGTAAAATATGATGATTTATATAAAAACATTGTATTAAATCAAATGGGGAATATAATTGTTACTAGTAATTTAGATTCTGCTAATAGAATAAGTAAAAGAATTAATCATCAATATAGAATTGTTACATTAGATGGTGAATTATTACACGTTGGTGGATCAATTACTGGTGGTAATATTAATAAGAATACATTATCTGATAAGGTAGAGTTAGTTAATAGTAAAGAGTTGTTATTAAATATAAATCATAACACAAGTGATTTAGAGACTAAGAAAGCAACTTTAGAAAACAATATTGCAACTAATAAAAAGAAGTATGAAGAATACTGTTCTGAATTAATTTCTTTAAAACAAACAGTTAGTGCAAAAGAAGAAACAAAAGAAGAATATGAAACAAATCTAGATAAAGTTTCAAATGAAGTTAATAGTATTGAAAGTACACATGAATTTGATGAAGAACAAATAGTATTAGAAAAATATTTCAATGAATTAAAGAATAAAGAGGGAATTACTAGAAATATATCAGAGTTAAATAAAAATATTGATATATGCAATTCAACAATATGTGAATTAGAGCACAATATTAAAGAACTTAATTCAAATTTATCTAGTAATCAATGTGAATTAAAAGACATTGAAGTAAACATTACTAGAAAAGATATGAAGATTGAGAGTTTATTGCAAATATTAAATGAAGATTATAATATGACTTTTGAAAGAGCTAAAAAAGAATATATCTTAGTATTAGATGAACAAATTGCTAGAAAGAAAGTCAATGAATTAAGAAGAATAATTAAGGAACTAGGAATGGTTAATATTGCAGCAATTGAAGAATACAAGACAGTTAGTACTAGATATGAGTTCTTAAGCAATCAAAAGACAGACTTATATAAAGCAGAAAATACATTGTCAGATATAATTAAAGAGATGGATATTATTATGAGAGATAACTTCTTAGAAACCTTTAAAATGATACAATCCGAATTTAAAAATGTATTTAAGGAATTATTTAAAGGTGGAACAGCAGAGTTAAAGTTAACGGACCCAAATAATGTATTAGAGACAGGAGTAGATATTAGTGCATTACCTCCAGGTAAAAAATTACAACATATTTCCCTATTAAGTGGAGGAGAAAAAGCATTAACATCAATAGCATTATTGTTCTCTATACTTAGAACTAAACCAATACCATTTTGTTTATTAGATGAAGTTGAAGCACCACTTGATGAAGTAAATATTGATGTATTTGGAAAATTCTTAAGTGGATTAAAAACTAAAACTCAATTTATTATAGTTACACACCAAAAGAAAACTATGGAATATGCTGATACTTTATATGGCATTACAATGCAAGAATCCGGTGTATCTAAATTAGTAAGTGTAAAATTAAATGAATTAAAATAAAACACAATGCTATATTGCACGCATTGTGTTTTTAATTTGCTCATCTTCTGTTATTTTTTCTGTAAATAGTATTCCGTTTAAATGATCTATCTCATGTTGGAATGCAATTGAAAGTTCTTCTCTGGCTCTTATATTGATTTTGTTACCATTTTCATCATATGCTTCTATTGTTACTCTAGCATATCTAGGAACTATTCCAGGAACTTCTCTGTTGACACTTAAGCATCCTTCTCCTAATTCTGAATATATCATTTCTTCAGAATGACTTATTAGTTTTGGATTTACTATTACATAATTATTAAATTCTTGTTTATCATTTTCATCTCTTTCTATTTCCTCTACGATTACAAAGAATCTCTTATCTATTCCAACTTGTATTGCTGCTAGGCCCATACCAGGTCTTAAATTTAATCTCTCTGCTATTTCTTCAATTTGACTCTTTTTTAAATATACTAACATTTCTTTTATTTTCTTTTTTTCTTCTTTAGAAAGAGGGAAGATAACTTCCTTACTGATTTTATGTAAACTTCTGTTTTTTTCATCTAATATATCTTCTTGCTTTAACATAATATCACCTCAATACATATCTATTTTAACATGAAAATGTAAAAATACAAATGTAAACATATGTCGTAGCAACATTAATGTTTATATTTTATGATATTATATAAATAGAGGAATAGAATATGGCAAAGATATTTAGAAAATTAGATAAGCCACTTTTAATAGCTACATTTGTAATGTTTGCTTTTGGTTTGCTTATGATTTTTAGTGCTTCATATGTAAAAGCAGATGTTTCAACTGGTAATGTTTATTATTATTTCTATAAACAAGGTGCAATATTAGCAATATGTTTTGTAGCATTTTTATTTCTTTTAAAAACACCAACGGAAATGTATAAAAAATATATAAAAATAGCATTGTATATAATAATTATTGCTTTAATAGCTTTGTTTCCATATGGAATAATAGTAAATGGCTCTCAAAGCTGGTTTGATTTAGGATTTTTTAACTTACAACCAAGTGAATTTGCAAAAGTAATATTAATATTATACCTTGGTGTTTATTATAATAAAAATAAGAATACTGACAATCTATTAGTAATACTGAAACCATTAATATATGTATTTGTTGTGTTTGGTTTAGTTGTTGCACAACCAGATTTGGGTACAGCATTAATAATACTTGGTATAACAGCACTAATATTTATTGCATTACCAATTAAAAAGGATTTAAAAAGAAAAATATATATTATTGCTTTGGTTGGTATATTATTAATTGCTACTATATTTGCAATCAAATTGTTTAAAGGTGAATCAATATTAAGTGATACACAAATGCAAAGATTTAACATTGCAGAGCCATGTAAAAGATATACAGAAGTAGGTACTGGATATCAAGTATGTAATGGTTATATTGCAATAAATAATGGTGGGTTATTTGGAGTAGGAATAGGTGATAGTACTCAAAAGTATTTGTATTTACCAGAAGCATATACTGATTTTATATTTCCAATTATTATGGAAGAGTTGGGATTAATTATAAGTATAATAGTTGTATTGATATATGTATTAATTATATGTAGAATAGTATTAATATCTAGAAAAAGTAGTACATTAATGGGTAGCATAATATGCTATGGAATAGCAGCATTAATATTCTTACATATTTTAATTAATTTTACTGGCATATTTGGATTATTACCATTAACAGGAGTACCATTACCATTCTTAAGCTATGGGGGTACATTTGCATTAACTATTACTATTTGTTTAGGAATAGTACAAAGAATATGTTATGAATCTAAAATACATGAACAATCAAGAAATTTAGAAGAAAATATTAAAGGAAGATAACATAAATAAAAGAATAATCTCATAGGAGGTTATTTTTTATGAAAAAATATTTAATAATAATATGTATTGTAGTTGTATGTGTAGTAGGTTACATATTTTTATTTAAAGAGGATGAAGTTGAACAGATAGAGGAAGAAATAATAATAGAAAAGGTTGTAGAAGAAGTAGTAAAAAATATCTACTGTGTAGATATAAAAGGTGCCATAAATAAGCCTGGTGTATATTGTATTGAAGATGACAAAAGAGTAGTAGATGTAATTGAATTAGCAGGAGGATTAAAGTCAACTGCAGATACAAGTGTAATAAACTTAAGTAAAAAAGTAATAGATGAAATGACAATAATAATTTATACAAAGACACAAATTAAAACAGCAATATCTAATATTAAAGAATCTCAAGCACCAACAATTATTGAAATAATAAAAGAGGTAGAGAAAGAATGTATATGTCCTGACATTAGTAACGATGCATGTGTAAATGAACCACAAGAAACATCTTCTAAAGTAAATATAAATACTGCTAGTAAAGAAGAACTGATGACAATAACAGGTATTGGATCTGCAAAAGCAGATGCAATTATTAGCTATAGAGAAGTAACACCATTTAATAGTATTGATGATTTGAAAAATGTATCTGGAATTGGAGAGTCCACATTTGAATCGCTTAAAGAGTATATTACAGTGTAATGGTTTATATTTAATACTTACTATAATAATATTAATTTATGCATTTGCTAATGTATATCTTATTAAAAGAGAAAGTATATATGATATATCAGCTACTACTGTTGTTGGTACAATTAGTAATATATCAATTAATAACAACGGTGTTTCTTTAAGAATAAAATCAAAAGAAGATATTATTGCTTTTTACGATGGACCTGAGAAGTTTATTCTAGGTGATAAAGTAGAAGTAAATGGTGTATTAAATATTCCAAGTGAAAACTCTGTATTTAATATATTCAGTTATAAGCAGTATCTATATAATGAAAATATATTTTATATAATGGATGTTGAAAGTATTGAATTAATAAGTCACACTAAGAACATATTTATAAAAATTAAGAGCAAGATAGTTGAATCTATGGAGAATAGGAGAACGAAAGCCTATTTATATGCATTTATATTAGGAGATACTTCTTATATAGATAATGATGTAATGAAGAGCTATCAAATTAATGGTGTTAGTCATTTGTTTTCAATATCAGGAGAACAGGTAGCATTAATGACTTTGTTATTAGATAAGATATTAAAAAAGAATAAAATGTTTGTATATTTTTTTGTTTTGTTTTATATGTTTATTACTAATTTCTCTCCATCTATAATTAGAGCAGGGATATTTTACATATTATTATCTTTAAATAAGAAATATAAAACAAACATAAAGACAATTAATGTTTTACTACTTACACTATTTGTATCATTATTATTTAATCCATTTCTTATTACAAAAATAGGATTTCAGTACTCATTTACTATAAGTTTCTTTTTAGTCTTATCAGGCAATTTATTGAGCAATAAACCAAAGATTATATCTTTAATCTTTGTATCAATTATTGCATTCCTTTCCAGCATACCAATTAGTATAAATAATTTCTTTCAATTAAATTTTTTAAGTGTGCTTTACAACTTGTTCTTTGTACCATTTGTATCATCAATTGTGTTTCCATTATCGTTAATATCGTATATAATACAACCATTTGATAAGGTGTTAATAATATTAATTGAGATATTAGAAAAGGTATCATTATATTTATCAAATATTGATTTTGCAGTAATTACATTTGGAAAGATCTGTATTGTATTACTAATTTTATATTATATGCTTTTATATTTTATAATAAAGAACTATAAAACAAAAAGAAATTACATATTTTTATTAATGTTATTATTAGTCTTTTACAATAAATCATATTTTAATAATAAAACAGAAATAACATTTATTGATGTTGGGCAAGGAGATTCAATATTTATAAAATTACCTAGAAATAAAGGTAGTATATTAGTAGATACAGGAGGTAATAGTTCTGAGACTTTTTCTTTAGGAAAAGATGTAATAGTAAAATATATTAAATCATGTGGTATTAGAAAACTTGATTATTTAATATTAACTCATGGTGATTATGATCATGTAGGAGAGGCATTAGAAATATTTGAAGACATAAATGTTAAAGAAGTAATAATTAATGCTGGAGATATAAATAGCAACGAGTATAAAATAATTAGTAATGCAAATAAGTATTCTATAAAAAAAGAAGGTGACATTATTAATCTAAATGGTTATAAATTTTATTTTCTCAATCCAATAACAATAAGAAGTGAAAATGATAATAGTTTAGTTATTTATACTAAAATTAGAAATATAGATATTCTATTAACCGGGGACATTGGTAAGAAAGTAGAGGAAAACATAACAAATAAATATAATTTGGATATAGATATATTAAAAATAGCTCATCATGGTTCTTCAACTAGTACATCAAATATATTCATCGAATCTATAAAACCAGAGTATGCAGTTATTTCAGTAGGAGTAAAAAATAAATACAATCACCCAGATATTAATACGGTGGAATATTTAAAAAATAATGTTAATAAATTATATTTAACAAGTGAAAATGGAAGCGTTAAATTTTCAATTGGTAAGAGCTTGATAATATATACTTCAAAGTAATATTCGTGTATAATTAAAGCGGTGATATTATGAATAAAAATATTTACTTATTATATGGTCCGGAAAGACATTTAATTAAACAAAAAATTGATGAGATTACTGAAGAGTTTTTTGATAAATCAAATAAAAATGTTGTTAAATTTGATATGTTAGAAGCAAGTATTGATGATGCTCTAGAAGACTTAAGAACAATATCCATATTTGAAGAGAAAAAGGCAATAATATGTGAAAACTGTTACTTTTTAACAGCTATATCATCACAATCAAATGTGGAACAAGATGTAAAGATGCTATTAAAAGTAATTAATGCTGAATTAGATAATATATTGATTTTAACAGTAAATGAAGATAAATTAGATGATAGAAAGAAAGTAGTTAAAGAGTTAAAAAGTAAAACAAATGTTATATGCTTTTCAAAATTAAAAAAAGATGAATTAAAAAAATATATTAATAATAGTTTTTCAAAAGATAACTATAAAATTGATGATTATTGTGTAAATTTATTATTAGAAATAGTAGGTGAAGATTTAGATTTTATAGTAAATGAAATTGAAAAATTAAAAATATGTAAGTTTGAAGAGAGAGAAATATTTGAAGAAGATATTGAAAATCTATGCTCAAAGAAGATAAACGATAATATATTTGATCTAGTAGATGCAGTTATTACTAGAGACACTGAAAGAGCACTTGGTTTATATGAAGATTTATTAATAGTAAATGAAGAACCAATAAAGATGATTGCAGTCATTGCAAATCAATTCAGACTTGCTTATCAGACAAAAAGTATGTCTAGGGATGGATATAGTGAATTTGAAATATCAAAACATTTAGAAGTGCATCCTTATAGAGTAAAACTTGCAAATGAAACAAGAACAGATGAATCGGTATTATTGTATTATTTAGAAAAACTAGCAGATTTAGATTTAAAAATTAAAACTGGAGAAGTAGATAGAAATATTGCATTCGAAATGTTTCTAATTGAAATATAAAGATCATTAAAATAATGATCTTTTATTATAATTCCTATTGCTATTTTATTGTATATTAATTATAATATAATATATAGATAAATATCTATATAAGGAGACAATATGAAGAAAATAAAATATGAAGAATTCTTCTATGCTTTGTCAGATAAGAATAGATTAAAAATTTTAACTATAATTAATGATTTAAATGAAGTGTGTGGTTGTGAAATCTTAAAGAAACTAAATATTACACAACCAACATTTGTTTATCATATGAATATTTTAAAAGAAGCAAACCTAATTACATGTAAAAAGCAAGGTATTTGGTGCATATATAAAATAAATAATAAAACATTTTATATGGTTTCTGATTATATTAACTTATATAGAATTGTTAAGGAGAACTAATAATGAAAGAAATATGGTTATTTATATCAGATCAAATTTTTGGAATGAAATGGATAAATAGTATTATTGGAACACTTCTTGAAGGTTTAGGTATAAATTTAGATTCTATTTTAGGAGGTTCATTACAGTTTTTTATTTACGATACGATTAAAATTGTGATATTATTATGTTTTCTAATATTTATAATATCTTACATTAGATCTTTTTTTCCGCCTGAAAAAACCAAGAAAATACTAAGTAAGTTTAAAGGTATAAAAGGTAATATAATGGGAGCATTACTTGGTACAGTTACACCATTTTGCAGTTGCTCATCTATCCCAATCTTTATCGGATTTGTATCAAGTGGAATGCCAATTGGTGCTACTATTTCATTTTTAATATCATCACCATTTATAGATCTTGCTTCAATGATACTATTAATGTCATTTTTTGGACCATTTGTAGCAATCACTTATATGGTTGTAGGTATAATTTTAGCAGTAGTAGATGGACTAATAATTGAGAAGTCAGGTTATGGAGAATATATTCAAGACTTTGTTAAAAAAGCAAAATCAATTGATATAGAGAATGCTAAGATGACAGGAAAAGAAAGAACTAAATATGCTTATGAACAAATGAGAGACACATTAAAGAAGGTATTTATTTATATTTTAATTGGTGTAGGAATTGGTGCTATAATTCATAATGTTGTACCTGAAAGTATAATAACAAATGTAATTGGAACAAATAATCCATTCGCACCAATAATAGCAGCATTAGTATCAATACCTATATATGCTGATATATTTGGTACTTTACCCGTTGCAGAAGCCTTATTCTTAAAGAGCGTACCAATCGGTACTATATTAACGTTTATGATGGGTGTAACAGCTTTATCATTACCATCAATGGTAATGTTGAGCAAAGTAATGAAACCAAAATTATTAATAGCATTTATTGCAATAGTAACAATAGGAATAATATTAATTGGTTATTTATTCAACATATTTGGATATTTAATAATATAATAGAAGAGGTGTAATATGAAGAACAATAAAATATTTGGAATCTTTATTGTAATTGCAATTTTTTGCTCAATGATTATTATGTTTTCTATTAATAATGACAACAAGAATGAAGTAATTGATTATATTGATGGATTTGAACTTTTAGCTACTCCTGATTTCAATAAACAAGAAGTAATTACAAGAGGGTATCCAACAATGTTAGATATTGGTGGTGCTGATTGTATCCCTTGCAAAGCAATGAAACAAGTACTTATTGATCTTAATAAGGACTTACAAGGAAAAGCAGTTATTAAATTTATTGATTATTGGAAATATCCAATACTAGCAAATCAATTTGAATTTAAAGTTATTCCAACACAATTCTTTTACTATGCTGATGGTAATTTATATACTACTCATGAAGGAGAAATAAAAAAAGAAGAAGCAATATTAATGTTTGAAGAAATGGGGTATAAATTTAATGAATAACTTATTAGAAACTTTAGGTAATACAATTCAAAATAATTATTGGATAGCACCATTTATAGCATTCTTTTCTGGTATATTAACTTCTTTTACACCTTGTTGTTTATCAGGTATTCCATTAATTATTGCTTATGTTGGGAATACGGGTACAGTAGAGCCTAAAAAGGCTTTTAAGCTCTCTTTAGTATTTGCTCTTGGAAGTGCAGTGACACTCACAAGTATGGGAATAGTTGCAGCATTAATTGGTAAGATAATAGCATTTACTGGTGAATGGTGGCATATCGTACTATCATTATTATTAATTGTTTTAGTTTTACAATTTTGGGAAATAATAAATGTAATACCACAAAATAGTTTGGTTTCAAAAAATAAAAAAAGAGGATATATTGGAGCATTAATAACAGGATTATTAGCAGGATTATTCTCATCAGCATGTTCAACGCCTGTATTAATTGTTTTATTAGCAATGGTTAGTGCAAAAGGAAGTCTTATATTTGGAGTTGTACTATTGCTATTATATTCTATAGGACACAGTATATTATTAATAATTGCTGGTACTTCATTTGGTTTTGTTTCAAAAGTTAAAGGATTAAAAAATTATGAAAGGTTCAACAATATAATAAGAATTGCTTTTGGTATATTAATGATTGCTCTAGCAGCATATATGTTCTATTTAGGGATACAATAAGGAGGTGAAAAAGATGAATATTAAAGTTTTAGGATCTGGTTGTTCAAACTGTAAGAAGCTATATGAAGTAACAAAACAAGCGGTAAGTGAATGTAATTGCAAAATCGAATTGGAATATATTACTGATATTGAAAAAATAGTATCTTATGGAGTAATGTCTACTCCAGCACTAGTAATTGATGAAGTAGTTGTATGTCAAGGAAAAATTATTAGTAAAGAAGAAGTTATAAAATTAATAAATAATAAAGCAAATTGCGAATGTGAAAAATGTGACTGCTCATGTGGTTGCTGCTAAAAAAAAGAATCAATTGAAGTGAACCCCAAATAGTTCACAACAATAAAAAAGAAGGTCGAGATTTTT
>CAYRHA010000004.1:0-18911 GCA_964424005.1 uncultured Muribaculaceae bacterium | reverse complement strand
TTTTTTTTAGACAAATAAGATTATAACATAAAGATTTATTGTAAACAACAAAAAAACTATAATTTTTGTAATAAAATCATAGTTTTAATGAATTAAAGTTTGTTTCTATTTCTGATCATGTGTTTTCATAATGATTTTTGGAGTATCTTCAGGTTCGAAAACAGAATCCTCAAACATTTCTTCTAAAGCTAAATTTGATACATCTTTAAATGGTTCTTCCAATGGTCTGTTTATAGAATTACTAATTCTAGTTAAGAGATCTGCAATATACATTCTTCCCAAATCTCCAGTTTCTTCTCTTAAATACTTTTGTAAAGTTGTTGGTTCAATATTATTCTCATATCTATATCTTGCATTTATAAGTAATGCTATAATCAATTTTTCAGGTAAAAAATCATATAATTTAATATCACCTATTTCAGATTCTCTTTCACTTAATAAAGTGTCCCTTTTTCTTATTTCTTGTAACATTCTAAACGTCACATTTGATAATACTATTTGCTCTTTTCCGACTTCACCAGTTACTTTAAATTCTTCTGCCATAAAACCTCCTTATCGAATATACGTTCACATAAAGATAATAGCACATACAAATTAGATTGTGAATACTTTTTACAATCTATTTGGATTAAAATCAATTTCTAATTTTACTTTTGTATTTTTATAATGATTTTGAATATCTTTTAATACTTTATATAACAATTCTTTATCTTTATATTTAATAATACATTGGAATTTATACATATTATTTATTTTTAAAGATATAGAAGGACCTAATACTACATAATCTTCATTTAAGTTGTTATTTAAATATGTATTAATCTTATCAATTAAAGAATTACCTAACTCGTAATTACTAGATATAACTCTTATTGCTGCTATAAAACAGAATGGAGGATATTTTAATTTTTTTCTTATTGCCATTTCCATATTATAAAACATAAGATAATTATGATCTTTTGCACATATTATTGAATAATGATTAGGATTAAATGTTTGAATTACAATTTCTCCTTCTTTATCTTTTCTTCCTGCCCTTCCAGATGCTTGTGTTAATAATTGAAATGTCTTTTCACTACTTCTATAATCTGGAATATTTAAACTATAATCTCCATTTAGTATTAATACTAGAGTAACGTTTTCAAAATCTAGTCCTTTAGCTATCATTTGAGTACCAAGTAATACATCGTATTTCTTATCATTAAAATCACTGATAATCTTTTCGTGAGATCCCTTTTTAGTAGTAGTGTCTCTATCCATTCTTACTATTTTTATATCTTTGAAATTAGTTTGTAAATATTCTTCTATTTTTTCAGTTCCATTACCTCTTAAAGTTATATGTTTAGATTTACATTTAGGACATACAAGTGGCTTTTGTATATTGTAGCCACAATAATGACATTTCATAGAATTATCTATTTTATGATATGTAAGACTAATATCACAATTAGGACATTTCAATACTTCTCCACATTCATCGCATATCATATAGTTAGAATATCCTCTTCTATTTAATAAAATCATTATTTGTTCTTTTTTAATTAATCTATCTTCAATCTTTTTTCTTGCAGATCTAGAAAGAATAATATTACCCCTTTTCATCTCTTCTCTCATATCTATAACTTCTACTTTTGGTAATTCTTTTTTATTTATTCTTTCTAATAATTCTACTAATTTATACTTGTTAGTCTTAGCTCTTGCATAGCTTTCTAAAGATGGTGTTGCACTACCTAAAACAAGCTTAGCACCATTATATTTTATTCTTTCCATAGCAATATCTAAAGTAGTATATCTAGGAGCATTCTCTTGCTTATAAGAGCTCTCATGTTCTTCATCTATGATAATTATGCCAAGGTTAGAAACAGGAGCAAATATAGCACTTCTAGCACCAATTACAATGTGTGCTTCTCCTCTTTTAATCTTCCTATATTCATCATATCTTTCACCTTCACTAAGAGCACTATGAATTAATGCTACAGAGGATCCAAATCTACCTTTAAATCTCTCTATAAGTTGAGCAGTAATAGATATTTCTGGAACAAGTATAATAGCATCTTTATTTAATTTAATAACATCTTCTATTAAATGCATATATATTTCTGTTTTACCAGATCCAGTTACTCCTCTTAATAAATATATTGAATCCTTACCATTACTAATATCTTCATATGCTTTTTGTTGTAATTCAGTTAGTACAAACTTATCGTATGGTTTATAATTATCTTTCAATCTATATTGTTCTTCTTCAATTTCTTTTACAACTCCTTGTTCTAACAATATATTTAATGCTTGTTTATTTTTTATTTCACTTTTCTTAACCTTTTTATTTTCTAATAACACATTGATAATATTAATTTCACTCTTTTTGCTAACTTCTTTTAAATTATCTATAACAATATACTTCTCAGTCTTTATCTTTGTTTTACTATTAAATTTTAAAGCGGAAGGAAGCATAGCTTTGTAACAATTAATAAGAGACTCTAAATAAGTTTCACTCATAAAATGTCCTAGAGAAAGCATTTCTTCTGTTAGCAAAGATTCATCATCAACAATATCGATTATATCTTTAATCTCAAAATCCTTCTTTTCATTATTAAAACCCATTATAAATCCTTCTATTTTTTTATTACCAAAAGGTATTATAACTCTAGCACCTATCTTTGCTTTATCCATTAAATTAGAAGGTACTGAATATGTAAATAATTTATCTTCTGACATATTAATTTGTGTTAAAACATCAACATACATAGCAATCCCTCCATATATAAATTATAACACAAAAAAAGGACGCTTTTAAGCATCCTATTAGATTTCAATTAATTTGGTTTTACCAGTTGATATCCATCCATCAAGTTTACTCTTTGTACTCCACTTGTATTCCTTAGTTGATATAGTTTTATATGTAATATTTGCTGTCTTTGTATCTGTTACACTAATAGTTTTATTACATGTTGTTCCATTTGGATTATATCCAGTTGGACATATATATGTTGGTGCTTTAGCATCTGTTATTACTTTTGTACATGTTGTTCCATTTGGATTATATCCATTTGCACAACTATATGTTGGTGCTTTAGCATCTGTTGTTACTTTTGTACATGTTGTTCCATTTGGATTATATCCATTTGGACATACATATGTTGGATTAATTGCATCTGTTATTACTCTTGTGCATGTTGTTCCATTTGGAGTATATCCACTTGGACAACCATATGTTGGATTAATTGCATCTGTTATTACTTTTGTACATGTTGTTCCACTTCTAGTTCCACCATTTGTACAACTATATATTGGTTGAGCTGTTTCTCTTGAAGTTACATAACAAGCTGCTCCATCAAGTCTTCCAGTTACCCCTGTTGGACAAGCAAATGCTATTGGTGCTACATAATATATTGTATAAACATTACATTTACTTGAATCAGAAGCAGGTGTACCTATTGGGCAACTATACGTTGGCGCTACTGATGATACTATTCCACTTGTATAAGTTGCTTTTCTATAACATTCTTCATATGTATAATATGGTATATAACAATCTGATGCACAGTCTTCATATCCATATGCTGTTGACATATATACTCTAGTCGCTATTAAACCATTATATACTGATTGTTTTTCTGCATATATTTCGTTTGAACATACCCATGATGAGTAAGTAACTACAGTCCCAACTTTTTCGCATTTCTTTGTAGTGTAATTATAGTTATAATTTACTGCGCATTTTGGATCTGCATCTATTACTATATTATCTTCTTTTGCACATCTTGAACCACTTGGAATATATCCTACTGGGCAAACAGATATTTGTGCATCTAATCTTGTAGTTGTGTCTTTAATACACATTTTACTGTTTGTATCATATATATATCCTATACCTAAGCTAGAACACTCTGGTGTTGCAGAATAATTATCATATATATTCTTCTCACATTTGTTAGTATAAATATTATAATCATATCCAAATGAACATGATGTATTAGCATTTACAGTACTTGTAATTGGTTTCTCACATTTCTTAGATGTATTATTATAATTATATCCTGTTGCACAATTTATTGTTGCATTTACTGTTTCACCATCTGCTTTTAAACAAGTTTTGCTTGTTAAATTATATATATATCCTGTTGCGCAATTTATTGTTGCATTTACAGTACTTGTAATTGGTTTCTCACATTTCTTAGATGTATTATTATAATTATATCCTGTTGCACAGCTTATTGTTGCATTCTTAGTATCAACGGTGCTTGTTGTTCTAACACATTTAGAACCATTATAATTATATCCTGATATACATCCATAAGAATCTACTACTTTCTTATCAATTTGTCTATAAAATTGATATTGAGTTTGTAATTCTTTTTCTTCTTCATCACATAAGTCACCACATATATCATAGCAACCTAAGTATTCAATTACATAATCAGTCTTACTTGGACATGATAATGTAGTCTTAATTAAATATTCATCTTCCATTCTAACTATTTCTACAAATGATTTTGTAGCATCGCATGATTTATTATCGCTATCTACAAATGGAAGTATCATTTTGTTTTCTAACATTTCTTTTAAAGTAAGTGTTACTTTATCTCCTACGTTTTTAGGTAGTCTTTCTATAGTATAGTAACTCTTAGCTGCTTCAGTCATTGTCTTTATATTTTCTCCAAATATTCTATCATATACTGGATTTAAATTTGGCATTGGAAATAACCAAATTAACAAGAAAACAAACAGCAATACTAATAACACTTTTATTATTACATCTCTTAATAAAAAACTTCTTCCTTCATTATACATATCGGATTCCCCCTTTTTTCATTTGATGGCCGGTATTATAACACCGAACCTTATATTTGTCAACTATTGTACATATTTCAAAGCACAATAAATACACAGATGCTTACTATATAAGCGTCTATACGATTTTTTACAAATTTATAGTATTATAATTTTTTCATTATTCTATTTACAAAATAGAAATAATGTGATTTTTTAATCATTTACGTAAAAAAAAGAATAATAATTATGAAAATGTTTAAATGTATTATATAATGTATATAGTAATAATAATGAGGAGGAATATAATGAAAAAAGCAATTAAATATTTTATATTTGCATTTATATTCTTCTTTTTGTTTACTTTTAAAGTAAATGCAGAGCAAATAACAATATCAAGCATTAATTATAATGGTGTTTTTGTAAGAACAGATGCTGGAACTGAATTTACTACATTAAAGCATAACGAAACAGATATTTCTCTTAAAAATGGTCATAGAGTAACCATAATTAGTGAGAAACTAGATACTAGTGGCATAATATGGTATGAAGTTGTTCTAATACACGATAGTATTGAATATACCGGTTATGTTAGAAGTGATTTAATAACTACACAAACATATATAATTGAAGATACATATGGACAATCTTTAATAGATCAAGGATTCCCAACTAGTTATATAGTAAAACTTAAGGAGTTACATGCACAATATCCAAATTGGATATTCAAAGCATTACCTACTGGATTAGATTGGGAACAATCTGTACAAGCTCAAAGCGTAGTTGGAGTAAGTTTAGTAGCGGGTAATAGAGATGTATCCTATCGTTCTACTGCATCAGGTGCATATAATTGGAATACTGATACTTGGTATGTTGGTGATGATCCAAATTGGTATGCAGCTAATTCAAAAGTTGTAGCATACTATTTAGATCCAAGAAACTCACTTACACCAAGAAATATCTTTATGTTTGAAAGTTTAAGTTATAACAGTTCTATTCAAACTGTAGATGTAGTTCAAAAAATATTAGATGGAACATTTATGTCAGGAACATATACATATAATGGTACTTCTATATCATATGCACAAACCTTTATTAATGCTGCTCAAGCTACTAAGACAAGCCCTATTCATCTAGCAACAAGAGTAAGACAAGAACAAGGAACAGGAGGTTCTGCAGCAGTAAGTGGTAATTCATTTACTTATTATGTTTTAAAAAGCAATAATTATTCTTCATGTAATAGTACGGCATATTTAACTGGGAATTGTACCGCTAAAACTTTCTCTGGTTTTTATAATTTCTTTAATATTGGTGCTTCACCATCTTCAACAAACAATGTTAATCCTAACTGGAAAAATGGTCTAATATATGCTAGAGGTGGATTAAATGGTCTATCTACATCGTATTCTAGACCATGGACATCAATACATTCTTCTATTTTAGGAGGATCACAATTTATGTCTTCTGCATATATCAGCAAAGGTCAAAATACTTTATATTTACAAAAATTTAATGTTTCTCCTTATTCAAAAATTAAATGTGGAGATACAGATTTAATTAATGTAAGAACAGATGCAGGAACTGAATTTAGTAATGTAATGGCTGGAGAAGTTGCAATACAGCTTACAAATGGTCACTTATTGTTAATTCATAGTAATAAAAAAGATACAAGTGATGTAACTTGGTACTATGTTGAATTTATATATAATGGGGTTTATTACAAAGGATATGTACACAGTTCCTTTGTTGATAAAGCAGGATATACAAATCATACACATCAATATATGACAAATATAGAAGCACCTACCTCTGAAGCTTCTACAACATATTACACATACAACAATTATGGAATATTAGATGAAGCATTAACATTTGTTATACCAATATTCAATGACATGCCAGCAGAAACTACATTGCCTACTGTACTTGGTAATCCAAATAATTATTTAAAAGATTTAAAAGTAGATGGACAAACTGTTTCTAGTTTTAGTAGAGAAACTTTAACTTATAGTTATTATGTTTCATTATTAACTGAGAAAGTTACTATTAGTGCAGAAACAATTAGTACAAGTGCAACTGCTTCTGGAATTGGGGAAATAACATTAAATGGAACAGAAACAAGTATTGAGATAGAAGTAAAAGCAGGAAACGATGAAATAAGAAAATACATTGTAAATATTGTTAAAACAGAAAGTATACCTATTACTGTATCACATGCAATAACAACTCTTGGATGGATATCAACTGAAAATGTATTAAGTAAAATTGAGTTAAATAGTGATATAGTTACAATAAAAAATTCAATTGAAACATTAAGTGGTGATATATCATTAATTGTAAAGGATAAAAATAGCGTCGTTAAAAACGAAGGAAAAATTGGTACAGGTGATATAATTGAGATAACAGTAAATACAGATTCATCTACATATAAAGCACTAGTATTTGGTGATGTAAGTGGAGATGGACAAATTAATGGTGTTGATTTAATAACTGTTCAAAAACACTTATTAAATTTTACAACTTTAACAGATGTATATATACAAGCAGCAGATACTACAAAAGATGGAGCAGTTAATATTTCTGACTTACTTAGAATAAAAAGACATATGCTTGGAGAAGTTGAAATAACTCAATAGGAGAAAGAATATGAAAAAGAAATTTATTTTAGTATTAATTGGATTTGTTTTAATGTTTTGCAATATAATTCCTGTTAATGCAGCAACTGGAAGCATTAGAGTAAGAGCATCATCTACAAGTGTAACTATAGGAAACAATGTAACAATTACTGTTACTATTTCAAGTTCTGCTGCTCTTGGATCTTGGGAATTCTCATTAAATTATGATACTGCTAAGCTAAGACAAACAAATACTACATTATTAAGAAATGTAGATGTTGGTGATGGAACAAAGACATCTACATCTTATACCTACACATTTAAAACTATTGCTACTGGTACAGCTAATGTGACTGTTAGAAATTACTCTGTTCTTGATTGGAATACAGAAGAAGAAATATCAGTAACGGTAACACCAGTAAACGTAACAATAAAACAACCTGTTGTAATAGTAAAATCTTCAGATAATACCTTGAAATCATTGACATTATCTCATGGTACATTATCCCCTACTTTTAATAGTTCTACTTTAGAATACACTGTAGATATTGATGAAATAATAGACAAAATAACAATAACACCTACTGCAAATCATTCTAAAGCAAGTATATCTGGTGGTGGAGAATTAGAATTAACTGAAGGTCTTAATTTATTTGAAATTAAAGTAACAGCAGAAAATGGCTCTCTTAAGACCTATAAAGTAAATGTCAATATGATAGATGAAAATCCAATTGAAGTTCAAATAAACAATAAATTGTATACTGTGGTTAAAAAAGCAAATGTTATTGAAGCACCAAGTGGATTTATAGATACCACCTTAACAATAAAAGGATTAGATGTCCCAGCATTTGAAAACAGTGATATAAACTTAATACTAGTTACATTAAAGGATGAAGATGGTTTATATAGTCTATATTCTTATGATGAAAGCAGTGAGGCATATAGGAAATATATTGAATTTCAAACTGGTCTTCTAAGACTATACATTACAAATCCTTCATCAACTGTAGTTATACCAGAAGGATTTGATATTGCAGTATTTTCAATAAATAATATAGAAATAACTGGATGGGATATAAACAGCAATGACAATTATAAACTTGTATATGCAATGAATATTGATAATGGTGTTAATGATTTCTATCTATATGATGCAAATGAAGGAACTTTTCAAAGATATTTAGATATGGAAGATGAGCAAGAGTTTGATTTAACATATTATATATCAATCGGTTCTGTTGCATTGCTATTGGTTTTAGCGTTAATACTTTATATACCACTATCTATTAAAATGAAAAAACTACTACCAAATAAAAGATCAAAATAGCAATTGATAAATATTTTACTTTAAAATATAATTAAGTAGTTAGGAAGTAATATGAAAAATTTAATTAAAAGATTAAATCAAAAAAAAATATTGTATATAATACCTTTACTAATTACTATATATTTACTTAGTACTTTTTCATTAGTATATAGGATATTAAAATTAAGCAGTATTGAAAACTTTTTAAGATACTCTTTTTGTAGTCTTATAATTGTTCTATTTGCTTACCTTTTTTTAGTGTCTTTTCAAATAATAAAAAAAGGTAAGAATTTAATAATAACACTATTTTTAATATTATTAACAATTGTGATAACAATACAATTATTTGTATCAAATACAGTGAGTACAATATATAGATCTATCGATAAAATGAATAAGTTATCTACAACATATACCTCTTCTCTTATATCAATGAAAGATAGCAATATAACAGATATGGAAAGCATTAGTAATTACAAAATAGGAATGATAGATGATAATACAAATGTGGATGGATATATAATACCAAGTGAAGTAATAGAAGAATATAACTTAAATGATAATAACGAAATAATTGAATATGATTCATACATAAGTCTAATATCAAAGTTATATGAAGGAGATTTAGATTTAATATTTGTACCAACTAACTACCCTACTATAGTAAGTTCACTATTCGATGAAGATGACAAATACAATAATATACAATCTGAAACAAGTATAATAATTACTGAAACAAAGGACATTGAAAAAGAAAATACAAGTAATTTAGAAATTGATGAGCCTTTTACCCTACTCTTAATTGGTGTAGATTCTGAAAAAGAAACCCTTGGTAATTCAGCATATAATAGTGACGTATTAATGCTTATTACATTCAACCCTAAAACATACAATGCTACAATAATGAGTGTTCCTAGAGATACATACACTCCTATTACGTGTATGAATAATACCAAAGGCAAAATAACTAGTTCAGGATGGTATGGAAATGAATGTGTAATAAATAGTGTTGAAAAGCTTACCGGTATTGAAGTTGATCAATATGTTAAAATTAATTTTAAAGGCTTAGTTAAAATAATAGATTCTCTTGGAGGAATTAATGTAGATGTTCCTTATAGTTTCTGTGAACAAGATAGCAACAGAGAATGGGGAGAAAATACAATATACGTTAAAGAAGGTTATCAATTATTAAATGGAGAAGAAGCACTAGCTCTTTCTAGAAACAGAAAAAATAATTGGGCATATTGTTCTAGTGAATACACTAGCGGAGTTAGAAATGATATAGTAAGAGGTAAAAATCAACAAATTGTAATTATGGGAATGCTAGATAAATTAAAAGATATAGATAGTTTAAATGATATATATGAATTGTTAGATTTAGTAGAATACAATGTAGATACATCTTTAAATATAAATCAAATATTATCATTCTATAACATAGCAAAAAAAATATTAATTAATAACAGTGTAAAAGATACAATATCATTTGAACAATTAAGTCTTTCAGGTTATTCAACAGATTTATATAGCGCAAAGACAGGCGGCTATTCAAATGTATATATTTATTATGAAGGAAGTCTAAATGATATTAGTAATGCTATGGAAATTAATTTAGAATTGCAAGAGCCAACATTAGTTAAAACATTTGAATTCTCAATTAACGAAAAATATGCAAAAACACAAATAGGAATTGGATCATATAATGAAACTCACATAAAAGTGTTTGAGCGTTTAGTTGGTAAAACAGAAACATATGCAAGAAACTATGCAAGAGCAAACAATATAAGTATTATTGTAAATTACGAAGATGTAATAGAACCAGAAAAAGATAATACAGTAATACATCAAAGTATTCCATATGCTTACAATATAAAAGATATTACTACATCACTTACTATTACAATTGGTAAATATAATTAAAAAGAATAAACATAATGTTTATTCTTTTTCAACTACATATAATTTATTTTCTTCTCTGATAATAGTAAATATACCTGAGGTTTCATATCCGAGATCTTCATTATATGACCAATTAGAAATTACTTCAAATGCATTATATGTTTCATCGTTATATGTATATTCAACTGTATTGACTTCATTTATTTCTACATCTTTTACAATTGGTAAATCTTGATTTCTATTACCAAAATAATTACTAATAATATATTTATATATTGTATCAGTTGCATTTAATACAAAATTATCCTTTATATCAGGATGTACAAATTGTACAGCTCCAACATCATTCTTATTAGCCTTATTATCTAAAGTATAAAAATCTATAATAAATAATTCAGTTAATAAACTAGCATACATATCATAATCAACTATTTCTTCATCAAGTACACTGCTCAATTCATTAAATCTTCGTTTAAACAAATCTGTGGCATTAGAATTACAAGTGTAGCTATATTCTATGATTTCATCAACTAATACTACTTTTTCATTCTTCTTTACAATAAAAGTAAATATGAAATAAATAAGCATGGATATTAATATTATTACCATTAAGGATATAAGTATTATTTTTGTTTTCTTAAACATATTACTTCACCTCTTTGCTTACTATAATTTGTTCTTTCAAATGCTTAATGTAATCATATGTTACGAAGTTATTTGAAACAGATACATATGATTCTGCTAAAACAGAATTCTCATCAATATATGTTTCACTTATTGCCTCATTATTTAATGATAAGTATTCTCTCTTTTGATTATTATAAAAAACTTTATTCGTAATCCAATTACCATTTGGAAATACAACAATATTTTCATCTACACTAAATATATCTGTCCCCAATGCATATTCACTATGTACTCCAAGCATATTACCCAACGTTGGTAATACATCATACATACCAGTAACCATTTCAATTTCACCTTTTACTATCTCATCTTTAGTATATATAATTAATGGTACTTTTCTATTTAATTCATAAGAATAATAATCTACATCTACATAATTTGGATCATCTTCAGAAATAATACTATCTGTATATGGATCATAATTGTATAGTCTTTCGTAATCTTCTTTTGATAATCTTGCATCATGATCTCCATATATTACTACAACAGTATTCTCTAATAAGCCTTCTGCATCAAGTGCATCAATGAACTCTCCAATTGTTTCATCTGCATAATGCACTGCTTTAAAATAATTACCAAGTGTAGTTCCTTCCATGTATGGTGCTTCTATGTATCCGGTATCTGTTTCTGCTTTCATAGAGACAGAGAAATTACCATATGCTTCTATCTTATCAAAAGGTGTATGATTTGTAAGCGTTATTAAAGTCCCAAAGAACTTCTCATTATTTGATGATATATCTTTAATGTATTCTACTGATTGTCTAAAAAACGATTCATCAGAAATACCAAGTCCTATAGTCTCATCAATTTCATAATAATCTTTATCATAAAAATCATCATATCCTAAAGACTCGTGAAAATTTAGTCTATTCCAGAAGTCACCATTATTACCATGCATACTGAAAGTATAATAATCCTTCTCTTTTAATAAACTTTGAAGAGTAACAAATTCTCTATCCCAATAACTAATTGCAACAGTACCACTACTAACAGGTAATAATGAAGTAGATACTGTAAATTCAGTATCACTGCTAGTTCCTACTCCAACTTGAGAATAAAAGTTACTAAAATATAATCCACTCTCTGCTAATTTATTTAAATTTGGAGTTAATTCTTCTCCATTAAAACTAAGATCCATCGTAAATTGTTGTATGCTTTCAGCATGAATCATTATTACATTCTTACCACTTAGTATATTAGTATATTCATTGCTTATTATTTTCTCTTCTCTTTCCTCATAGAAAGTCTTTATATTTTTTATTGCACTATCATAACCAAAAATAACACTTATTTTGGGTTTTATGCTACTTACTATGTCACTAACTTGATATAAATATACTCCAAATTTAGATACAGTGAATTCTCTATTCCAAAGTTGGAAAAATCTTCCTATTTCAACTGGTGTTGAAAACATAGTCAATATAGCTAGTAAGATTAGTGATGCTATTATTGGTCTCTTAAGTCTTCTCTTATAATTATCTGTCTTTTGTATAGCATTATAATAAGATTTCTTTTTTAATAATAAGTGTAGTATTATTAAAAATATAGGTTGCCAAATGAATAAAAAATCTTTAATCTGCAATACATTTTGTACCACAGCATCTCCTACATCAACAATTTGAAAACTTGTAGCAATTAGTGAAACAGATGCAAATGAAGAGTAAAAAGTATAATACATGCCATCTATTACACATATAGTAGTACAAAGAATTGATAAGAAGAGAAAATATACTATTCTCTTATTTGGTTTAATAATAAATGAAAATGAACATAGAGCTAATATTACTGCAAAATCTCCAATTAATGGTTTCAAACTAAATACATTATTCACAGTAAAAGCTCTTAGCAATAAACCATTCAGTACAATAGAAAAAAGAGCAGAAAAAAACAAAATATTTGATTTAAAATATTTTTTATAATCAAATCCAATAACTTTGTTTTTAATTGTATTAATATACTCTTTTAACTTATTGCGCATAAATACACCTCAAATTATTATTCAATACTAGTATTTTCAGTATTCCTTTGTGCATTTAAAGCAAGGCCTATTACAAATATATAAGAAATAAGGTACATCCATAATAACAATATTATTATATTGGATACACTGCCATAGAATATGTCATAGTGTACTATATTCGATACATAATAAGAATAGAATCTAGTCAATAAAATCCACATAAATGTAGTAAATAAAGCACCTACAGTAACATTTCTACTGGCAATTTTTTTATCAGGTGCTATTGTATAGATCATCTTAATATTTAAATATATTACTAAGAATGATAGTGGGTACTTCAATATATTAAATATTAAAACCACCGTATCGTAGAAAGAATCTGATATTTTCAAAAGTTTAGTTAATTCAATAAGTTGATCACCAAATCCAGGTACTATTATTAAGAAACACATTAATAATAGCAACATAAAAGTAATAATAATTGATTTAATTCTTCTTTTTAAAGCACTTGTTTGTTCAATATTATATATTAAATTAGATGTAATAATAATTGAATACGCACCAGAAGTTGCTAAGAATAATCCAGATAAAAGAAAAAATAACATATTCGCATCAAAACCCTTACCACCAATTAAAGGTATTAATATTTCTGATACTTGTTTTGGAAAAGTATCTTGTACAAATCCAACTAGATTTTCTAAAGATATAGAAAATGATACCGCTATTATTCCAAGAATAACAATCATTGGAATAATAGACAATATTAAAGAGAATGCTAATTGTCCAGGCAATATAGCCATTGTTGGTTGCTTAATTATTCCATAAACTCTTTTAAAAAATCTTTTTATTTTTGTTAACATATTATTCTCCATTGAACAGGCGAATTATTCATTCGCCTTTAATTCTTTATTAGTTATCATGTCTAAAATCGCTTCATTAATTGCATCTTCAATTGTTTTAACATCGTCTTTAATAATACTATATCCAAGTGTTGCCCCATATTCATAAGGTAGATCTTGCATAAGTTTAAATACTTTTCTTATGTACTGTACAACTTGATTTTCTTGGTATCCCACCATATATATAGTAAATTCATTACCATCAGATCTAATAATATCTGAGTTATCCAATTGAGTACTAATAAGTACATTAGCAGCCTTTTTAATTAACATATCTCCTTCATCATAACCATGATTATTATTTACTTCCTTTAATTTATTTAAATCTACTATAATGATTGCTTTTGGATAAGTCTTATTTAAGTCCCATTTTGCCATATTATCAATTAAATATGTTCTATTCTTTATCGATGTCAATGCATCAATGTATCTTATTTTTTCTTCTTTCTTATTTCTAATAAGCTTCCTTTTCTTATTGACAATAATAGCAATTATTACTACTACAACTATTATTAATAAGTAATATATATATGATATATTTACCACACTCTTAAGACTAGTCAAGTCATACATACCCTTATTTGTTAATTCATTATGATTTGTATTAGTTAAATAAAATTGGAATACTTTTATAAATACATCATTAGTAGTATCACTCTTTACTAGGAAATTATAATTGATATCTGATTCGTTTTCATATACAACATAATAATCTTTTAGTCTAGTATTCTTATAGTAATTATATACATTTAAATCTACTATTATCAATGGTTCTTTATTTCTAGTTAAGTTTCTTAATTTGCTATATGCTTTAACAGTAGCACCACTATTAGTATTAATATAATCTGCTAAAAGAGTATCCTTTAACATATATATTTCTTGACCCTGTAATGAAGAAAAAGAATCAATAGTAATATTATTATTAATGTAAGATAATACCACATAATTGCCTGAATATACTGGTATAGTATAATTTACACCCTTTAAACTATCAAAAGAATAATAATTAAATGCAACATCAACTATACCATCATCTATAGCTTCTTGTAATTCTTTAACAGATGAATATTTTTTATATTCAAATTGAGTATTTGAAAATGCTTCAAATCCTTTTAAAAATTCAGAATTAATTCCATATAATTTACCATTTCTAGAATAATCATAAGGCAAATTTTCTACATATCCATATATATATATTCTGCTATTAAATGCTGCTTTTTCCTTTTCAGTAATCTCACTTAATTCAAAATATAAGTCATTCATATTTTCAACATACAAATTATCATAATTCTCTTCATACCATTTGTAATATAATTTATAAAATATTGAATTTAATTCCTTATTATTTGCATTGTAAGACAACACATATTTATTTGATAATCCACTGAATTGGTATGATATATAATAATTATTTTCAATAATAACTTTTAAAAATTGATTCTTAGGTACAACAATATAATCTATATCATTTGATGAAAATTTTGATAGCATAGTACTAATACTATCATATGATATAAAACTTAAGTCACTATCTGTTTGAATATAATTATTAATATTATCTAAATCACTAGATAGTACACCAATTTTATAACTTAAAATATCGTTTATATTATTTATTTTTTCATTATTTTTGCTTATTATTACAAAATGATCACTATAAAACAACAAATCATTCTTAGTAATTTGTTCACTCTCATCCATTATTTTAAATATATAATCAGATACTACAATATCACTTGTAATACTATATGACTTCTTATTAAACTCTAAACCAGTTTGTAAAGAGAAATAATCTAAAAATGAAAATAGAATCCCATTACCTTCATCTGCAAATATAGGTAAATCATTCATAATAGATATATCTACCACAACATTTTTATTTGACTCAATCCATCTTTTCTCATTAATAGTAAGTGAATACTCATCTCTAGTTACTTTAACAATATATATTATTATACTTATTATTGCAGCTAAAATTAATGCAGCAATTATTAAAGGTAAAACCTTAATTCTCTTCTTCATCTTCGTCTACCTCATAAGAAACTGTATAAACAGGTTCTTCAGTCGTTTTGTTTTTGTATCCGATTAAAGAGTATTTTAATACTTCATTTGATGCAAAAAATTGAAAATCATAATAAGCTTTAACATCATCATCAAACTCTTCTAAAACGGTATTAAATACTTCTTTGACCTTTACTTCAGTTCCTTTTAAATTAGATACAGCAACAATATTAACAATCTTGCCATATATATCTATACGACAACTCTCTATTGTTTCTAATGCAGTTGTCTTAGTAATAACTTCATTAAGTTTATCATCAGTAATAGTAACATTTTCTATTCCTTCTAGTCTGTCTCCATATACTGATTTAGAATCTTCAGGATATATAAAAGATTTAAAAGAAATAAACAATATAACAGATACTGTGATAAAAACCAACATTATAATTGTTAACTTGAATTTATTTAAAAATCTTATCATTCTTCACCTCACGGAATAGGATAATTATACTATAAACAACTAATATATTCAAATTATAATTTGGATAGTTCAGACATCAATATATCTCTAGTAACAATTGGATTTGCCCTTCCACTAGTAATCCTCATTACTTCACCAACTAAAAATTTAACAGTCTTATCACCGTTCTTCTTGTAATCAGATATTATATTTTCACTTAATAAACCTTTAATAATAGTTAACAGTTCAGTCTCATTACTTATTTGTTTCAAATTATTGTTTTCAATAATAGTATCAACTGAATCATTAGATTCAAACATATTACTTAAAATAATCTTACTCATTTTAGATGATATCTCTTTTGAATCAAGTTTATCTACCAAGACTTTCAAGTTAGAAGTAGTTATACAAGTATCACCAATCTTTTTACCAGTCTTATTTAGATATGCTAAAACATCACCAGTAATAACATTTGCACTAATTACTGGGTTTGCATTCATATTAATTAACTCTAATAATACATCGTTTAATTCCATATTAGCAATTAAAGCATTAGTAGTTATATCGTTTATTCCTAAATTATTATATTTTATTCTTAAATCACTAGGTAGTATTGGTAGACTTCTTCTTATATCTTCAATATATGAGTCATCTATTATTACTCTAGGAATATCTGGTTCTGGAAAATATCTATAATCACTATTTGTTTCCTTAACTCTCATAGATACAGTTTCACATTTAGATTCATCATACTTTCTAGTTTCTGCTATAACAGGAATATTATTATTTATTAATTGCTCTTGTCTATTCATCTCAAATAATATTGCTTGTTTTATTGCACTTATAGAACCAATATTCTTAATTTCAACTTTTGTACCTAAAACATTACAACTTTCTTCTCTCAAAGATATATTTACATCACATCTCATGCTTCCTTCTTCTATTTTAACATCACTAATACCACCATATAGTAGTATCTCTCTTAGCTTTTCTACATATAATACAGCTTCATCACAGTTATCAATAACCGGTTTAGATACTATTTCAATTAATGGTATACCTGCTCTATTAAAATCAAGAAGAGTTCTTCCATTCTCGTGTATGCTTTTGCATGTATCTTCTTCAATATGCATTTCCTCAATATATATTTTTCTATTATTATCTCCCAAATTGATTTCAATATAACCGTCATATCCAATTGGATTAAATTTTTGAGTTACTTGATAATTTTTAGGATTATCAGGATAAAAATAATTCTTTCTATCAAAGTATGTACATTTATTAATCTTACAATTCAATAGCAATGCAGTCTTAATAGCAACATCAATAACTTCCTTATTTAATGTTGGTAAAGTACCAGGGTACCCAAGATCTATTTCATTAATAACAGTATTCGCTACTTTACCATAAGTATTTAAACTGTTAGAAAATACTTTGTTCTTAGTCTTTAGCTCACAATGAACTTCAATACCAATAGTAGGTACTAACTTACTCATTTATATCACCTCTTGGATCCATATTTAAATTTAATTCCTTTTCAATATAACTAGCTAATTTATATATCTTTGCTTCTTCAAACTTATTGCATATTATTTGCATACCAATTGGTAAGTGATTATCAATTCCAATTGGCAAACTTATTGCAGGAAGCCCAGCCATATTTACAGGTATAGTTAAAAGATCATCAAAAAAACTCTTCACTGCATTATCTTGACCTTCTCCTATGTTATATGGAATAGTTGTTGTTGTAGGACCAATAACATAATCATATTTTTTAAATATTTCATTAAAACTATCCGCTATTTTTCTTCTAACAGACAATGCTTTAAAATAATATTCTTGTACATTCTTACCACTTAAAACATAAGAACCAATCATTATTCTTCTTTTAACTTCATCTCCGAAACCTTCACCTCTTGTATACTTATATAACTCATCTACACTAGATAACTTCTTGTCAGTACAATATCCATATCTAATACCGTCATATCTACCAAGATTTGATGAAGCTTCTGCAAGAGCTATTATTTGATATAAAGGTACAGAATATTCAATATAATCTACATCAACATAGTCTATAATTGCACCTTTTTTCTTTAATAAATTAACAATACATTCAAACTTAGATTTAATAATGATATTAATATTATCGTTCACATAAAACTTTGGAATAGCAATCTTAATACCATTTATATCTTGTCCAATTAATCTAGTAAAATCTTCAACATCTTTATTTGAGCTAGTTAAATCATTATTATCTTTCCCAACAATGGCATTCAATAATAATGCATTCTCATAAACATTTCTAGAC
>CAYRHA010000003.1:0-20068 GCA_964424005.1 uncultured Muribaculaceae bacterium | reverse complement strand
TAAGAGGTAGTGATGTTAATGCATCATTACACTACTTAGCAAGATTAATTGAATCCGGAGACTTTGAAAGCATATATAGAAGAATGACTGTTATTACTTATGAAGATATTGGATTAGCAAATCCAGGTATGGGACCAAAGGTAATGGCTTGTATAAATGCTTGTGAAAGAGTTGGTATGCCAGAACTAATTATCCCACTATCAGTTACAATAATTGAATTAGCATTAAGTCCAAAATCTAATAGTGCTTATCTCGCTATATCAGGTGCCTTTGAAGATCTTAAAAAAGAAAATGTTGGTCAAGTACCAAAGCATATAAATAGCAAAGCAGTAAATTACAAATATCCACATGATTATAAAGATGGATGGGTAGAACAACAATACTTACCAGATAATCTAGTCAATAAGAAATACTATGTTCCAAAAGAAACAAGTAAGTATGAAAAATTAATTAAAGAAATGTACGATAGGTATACAAAAAAATAAAGCATTAAGCTTTATTTTTTATTAGTAATCTTTTTTATAACATAACTAGCACATAATATACCAGCAGTAGCAGGTACAAAACTATTTGAACTTACTCCTTTTACATCTAAAGGTTTCTCTTTTGAGCATACTACATTTACCTTGTAATTAAATCTATCGTCTTTTAATTTTTTTCTTATTATTTTAGCAATAGGATCATAAGTAGTTTTTTTAATATCAATTATTTCCAACATACTTGGATCCAGTTTATTTCCTGTACCCATACAACTTATTATATTTACATTGTGCTCTTGTGCTTCCTTTATTAGCAATATCTTAGTAGGTATAGTATCACAAGCATCTACTATAAAATCTATGTCATATTTAAATAAATCATTTATATTACTTTCATCTAGAAATATATCTAAACACTTAACATTTGCGCTTGGATTAATATCTATTATTCTAGATTTTGCTACTTCAGTTTTTTTTAACCCGATATTAGAATTTAAAGACAATAATTGTCTATTTAAATTAGTATTATCAATAACATCATTATCTACTAATACTAAATTACCAATACCACTTCTAACAAGTGTTTCAAGTGCATGACCACCTACTCCACCTAATCCAATTACTGCAACTGTTGATTTTATTAATTTATTAATTTTCTCTTCACCAACCATGTTTATAAATCTATCTAACCACATATTTTTCTCCTTAAAAAAGCCTACAAATATGTAACTTTAACGATAAACCCTGCACTTTTATACAGGTGGGCGTCCTCTAAATAATCTTAGGATTCCTATAACACTTGATGGATAGGCATTCACACCAACTATTCTTGAACTCCCAATTATCGCTTACTTGGATTTATGTAAGTTATCATACCTATAGGCATATTAATCATAACATAATTAGTAATGTCTTTCCACTTTACACTTGCTCTTTTTCATCAATGTCTTTTATAACACCATTTATCATATTTACATTTACATTCTCAAGACTTCTAAAAATATTTATATCAATATCATTATTCTCTTCTTTTAATTTTCTTATTAATTCTTTTATTTCTTTTCTCTTACCTATATTTCTTTCTTTAAGCATTTCACAAACACAATCAGTAAATTCTAATTCATTATATCTTGCCCAATCAACAATATCTTCTTCTTTTACCAAGTATAATGGTCTTATTAGTTGCATATCCTTAAAGTTCTTACTGCATAATTTAGGAGGCATTCCACTATATACACCATTGTAAAACATATTCATTAATACCGTCTCTATTACATCATTAAAATGATGTCCAAGAGCTATCTTATTACATCCTATTTCTTTAGCCTTATTATACAAATAACCTCTTCTTATCTTTGAGCACAAATAACAAGGTGTTTTCTTTTTATTTAAATTAATAATATCAAATATATTGTTTTCATATATAGTCAAAGGTATATTTAGTTTACTAGAAATATTATTAATAATATCAAGATTTTTCTTAGAATATCCAGGGTTCATTGATATGTATACAACTTCAAATGGTATCTTGCTATACCTTTGAAGTATCTTCATACATTCTGCTAACAAAAAAGAATCCTTACCACCACTTATACATACTGCAATCTTATCATTTGCTTGTATTAAATCATAGTCTTTTAATGCTTTTAAGAACTTAGAATATATTGGTTTCTTAAATTTTTTAATAATACTCTTTTCAATATCCATATAATCACCTCAGGTTACTAACTTAATCTTTCATCTATGTCTTCCATTTCAAAATATATATCATCAAAATACATAAGATCAATATGCTTTTTTAAATCTTGTTCTTTTTGCTTATTCTTACGTATCTTTAATGAAGTAGAATTTAATTTTTTAATATATTTATTTACTAATATTTTAATCTTATCTAAAGACATATTATAATCATTAATAATATCATCTTTAGTCTTCTCTTTAATTGTTAACTTTAAATTTTCTAACTCTGTCTCATAACTATACCTTGACTCAATATAAATAATCTTTTTATTTAGAATTGTTCTCTTCTTCAGTTTAGATATTATATTTAAACTCTTTTCTCTTGCAATAGCTTCTTTCTCTTCTTTTATCTTATTATATGCCATTTGTTTCTTTTCAATATTATTAATCCTATCTTGAATATATTTGCATATTTTTATTCTATTCTCAAAATTTGAATTATCTATTACTGTTTCTTTGCACAACTTATAGTCATTTTCTAATTCTTCCATCCTAAATGCAAACGCTTGAGCTTTACCCTTAAATTTCTTTTTAATTTCAACATCTATATCTAAAACATTAAATAACTTGCTCTTTTTCTTAACATATTCTTTTCTTATACTATCTGGAATACTATGTGTTGAAAAATATACCTCAAAAAAAGCTTCGTATTTTAATTTAAAATCATCATCTTTAGTATATTCAATATATTTATTGTATATATTTGTTATTGAATTTAGTTTTTTCAATTGTTCTTCTATATAGCTATTATTTTTAATTATAATCTTACCTTTTTCTTTTGTAATCTCTCCAATAAATCTATTGTGAAAGAAAGTAATATTATATAGGTCATCATATATTTTCTTTACAATATTACATGTAATCAGTTGTTCAATATTATCTATCTTTGCGTAATAATTATTGTACTCATATTTTCCACTCTCACTACTAATTAAAATATCAATTATTAGTAAATTTTCATAACACTTCTCAGTATATATCGTCTCTTCGCTTTTAATATTAAAAATAATCTTATGATTATCTATTTTATATTCACTCTCAAATATATTACTGTATTTACTTGTCATATTTCACTTCCTGACTAATATAATATATATAATAACATTTTATATAAATTCTTTCAATCTTCATTGATTTATTAATCAAAGTTTGATAGACTTAATATATACAAAAATGGAGGTGAGAAAATGCCAAATATTAAAAGCGCAAAAAAAAGATTGAAAGTAACTATTAAAAAAACCAAGTCTAATATGCCTATTAAAGGTGTTATGAAGTCAGCAATTAAGAAGATTGAAAAGAACAAGAGTGTTAAAGATCTTAGTAATGTTATAAAGAAGATTGATAAAGCACTTAAAAAAGGTGTAATTAAGAAAAATGCTGCTGCTAGAAAAAAATCTCGTTTAGCAAAAATGACTAATGTGAAGTAATTATAAATTACTTCTTTTTTTTTATAACCTATGATAAAATATAATTGGTGATCATATGAGAAAGATAATATCAACAATTATATTTTTAATAGTATTACTAAATGCTGTAATAGTTATTTATATGTTTAAAGGTAATATTATTGATTTTGTAGATAATTTTAAGAGATCGCCATCAATATTAGAAAATAATACCTATCAGAATAATGTTACACCTAATTCATTTAGTATAACTAATGACTTTGAACCGGATAATTTTCAAGATTTAGTTAATATTTATTATACAGTTTTATCTTCTGGTATGAATGAATTTACCTTCTATTGCTCTAAAGAATATAAAGATTGCATTGAAGACATAAAAGAATTAACATCCGATGATATATTACTTTCTAGTATTAATAACTTTGTACATGTTTATAATTCATTTAAAAAGATAAGAACTAAATATTCGGAAAACGGTAAGATTTTGTTAATAATAGAAAAAGTCTATTCTGAAGAAATGATACAAGAAATCGAAGCAGAACTAGATGAATTATATGCAACATTAGTATCTGATAAGAAAACTGATAAACAAAACATAAAGACTATTCACAACTATATAATTAATAATACAAAATATGACATTGACTTTGCAAATGACAATTCACTATTATCATCTAATACAGCCTATGGATTGTTATTTGATAAATATGGAATATGCAGTGGTTATACTGATTTAATGAGTTTATTCTTATATAGGATGAATATTACAAATTATAAAATATCTAATGATAAACATATATGGAATTATGTGTACGTAGATGATGAATGGTTACACTTAGATCTTACTTGGGATGATCCAGTACAACCAAATAATCAAGACGTACTAAGATACTATTTCTTATTAGTTGAGACTGAAGATTTAACACAGTATGATGACGAAGAAATGCAACATGAATTTGATATAGAATTATATGAAAAATAAAGAGAATCAAATATGATTCTCTTTTTATACTTCTTGTATTACAGTTATTACCATAGGTTTGCACTCAGTTTCATAAAATAAGTACTTACCTACATCTTCTCTTATTGAGTTCTTAATTTTATTATAATCTACATAATTAATAGTTGTACTTTCAACTATCTTTTCTAAAGATAATCTCTCTATTTCTTTTATTAAATCTCCACTATCTTTAACATATATAAATCCTCTTGTTAGTATTTCAGGACCAGCTAATATTTCTTTAGTCTTTTTATCAAGTGTTGCACATACAATTACAATACCATTGTCACTTAACATCTCTCTATCTTTTAAAACTAATTCTCCGATATCTCCAACTGAAGTACCATCAATCATTATATCTTCAATTGGTACCTTATCAAAACATTCTACTAAATGTTGATTCTCAAACATTACTACATCACCATTTTGTTTTAAAAGAATATTCTCCTTAGGAATACCTAAATTATAAGCAATGTTAGCATTAGCTACTTGATGCCTATACTCTCCAATTACTGGAAAATAATACTTTGGATTTATTAAATCTAACATTAACATTAAATCTTCACTAGAAGCATGATGTGTTAAATATTTATTCTTAGATAAAGTTATTACTTCTGCCCCAATTTTTGATATCTTATCAGAAATTTTAGAAATCATTTTTTCTGTATCATCAGTTATTGGATCTAGAAAAGCAAAAGTATCTGTTGATTTTACCTTAATATATTTATCATATCCATTTGCTATCTTATCTACATTTAATAAAGGCTTTTCACTTTCACTAGATGTCAATATAATTACATCTTTATCATCAATATTTGTTAAATTTCCAATTCTATCTTTATCCATACTCATATACTTTTGTTCAATTACATAGTTAATAACATTTTGTAATCTTTTACCCATTATTACTATTTTCCTTTGGGTTTTCATTACTTCATTGAATAACTCTTGTATTCTATATACATTTGTTGGAAATACATTAAATATTATTCTATTATCTGCTCTTATTAATATTTCATTCAATAAAGAAGAAATCCTATGATTTGGTGAAGTATACCCCTTTTTCTCTGCATATAAAGATTCAGATAATAAACATAATACGCCTTGTTTACCTAAGTATGCTAATTTACCAACATCAGTTTTATAACTTCCTCTCATAGTTGGATCAAATACAAAGTTACCAGTATAAAATATAGCACCATCCATTGTATTTAATACATATCCAACTGATTCAGGAACTGAATGTGTAACGCTTATTGGGAATACACTGTTATTGTCAAATACTATTTTCTTATGTGGTGATATTTCAAATAAATTATTATTTGTCTTTATTTCTTTTTCATCTAATAATTTCTTAATTGTATCTATAGTAAACTTTGTACCATATACCTTAATACTAGGTATATCTTCAATTATATTTAATAAAGCTCCTATTTGTTCATTATGTGCATGTGTTATAAATATACCTTTAATTCTCTTATAATTCTTTTTTAAATAAGTGTAGTCTGGTATTATATAATCTACACCATATAGTTTTTCATCAGCATACTTTAAACCTGCATCAAAAACAAATATATCTTCATCAACTTCAATAACATACATATTTTTACCTAGTTCATTTAACCCGCCCAAACTAAAAATTCTAATTTTGCTCATTTCTTTCCTCCATAAATTTAAAGATATTTGCTAATACCATTATATCAAATAATTGGATAAAAAAAAAGAATATTTATCATATTCAATTTTTTTCGTATAATCCTAATAATTTCTTATATATTCCTGGTTCTATTGAATCTATTGTATTTAGAGTTGCTTCTAATGATTTCTTATATTCTCCATTTAAGAATAAGCTCTCAGATCTATTTAAACCCTCTTCTATGTGAGATTTACTACTCTTGTATCTATTTCCATATACTATTGCCTTTTCTGCCATACTTGCCGTTTTTATTAGCTCATTAGTGGTATTAGAAAACTTGAATACTAAATCCCTTGCAGTATCAACCCTAGTATTTAATACATCAATATTAATTGGTTTCCTAGATAATTCTGAAGTTATCTCTTTTATTGCATCAGCTGCTTCTTGTAACTCCGTAAAATAATGACTAGGAACAATTGGGAATTTATATGTTCTTACTTTATATTTTGCTGTCTTCAATATATCTGATATCTCTGTTAATTGTTCCCTTGCTCTCTTTTCATCCTCTTGCATATTACCAACTGTTTCAATATAATTACCAAGTTTTTCATATAATTTTACTAGTTTTATTGATAAAATTTCTAATTCTTTCATCAATCTAGAATATGGAAAACTTGAAGTCTCTTTAGTTTCATATAAAGTGTCAAAATCACTATTAATAGTCTTATATTCTTCACGCAATTCACCAAGTTTAGATAATTGCTCTTTTGTAAGCTTATAATTATACTTTATATCACTATCTACTCCATATAGCATATTTAGTTGTTCATTAATCTTCTCTGATTTAGATTTGAATGCAATAACTTGTTCATCAAACGTTTTTCTTGATAGTTTTTCTCTTTCAAAGTCATTAAACATAGAATCAAAGTATTCCAATATTACTTTTAATTCAAATACTACATCTTCTAAGTTTAGTACTCTTATTTTAGACATAATATCTTCAATCTTCTTTTTAGTTTCATTAATATTATATTCTACGTTTAAATAATCTAATTGATAACCATTCTTAATTAATTTATTGTAATTAAGCATTATCTCTTCAATTCTCTTAGGTATTAAATTAGTAGCCATTAATATAGCAGATGGCAACTCATCAATTACTGTTTCCATATGCGAAATCATAGAACTTAATACTTTTGTTATTAGATTTGTTTCTTCATACTCTTGTTTTTCAAGTAAAGTCTCAAAATCTTTAAATCTCTTCTCAATATTTTCTATTTGTAATTTTACTACTTCTTTTACTTCACCAAAATCCTCTTGTAAAGATTCATAATTTTGAAGTATATTTCTATATCTAGATTTTAAATCTGTAATTATAGTCCTATTTTTATCTTCACACATAGTAATTTCTTGTATCTCAGATATTAACTTTATCTTATTCTCAGTTGCTTCATATATTTTTAATTCTATTCTTATTCTCTTTTCTCTATATAAAGAAAAGTTTCTTTGATCAATAAGAAAATCAGCTTCGATAATCATATCATTAATTTCTGACAAAATATTTTTTTTCATATTATCTATTCTATTTTGCCAATTATTATATTTAGCTTTTATCTTTTCGTTCTTTGTTAAAATTTCAGCTTTAGTTAATTCACTCATAATAGGTGCATCTATAATTTGATTTCTTTTTCTTTCTAAATCACATATTTCTTTTTTTAGTTTTTGTTTTCTAACTGATTGCATCAAACTAAGAATGATTATTATAAACAATACAGCAATAATATAATAAGTTACTATTTCTAAAACAATATTATTCATATAATCCTCCTTATTTTCTTTATAATATAATTCTAACATATTTTTACCTTTTTTGTATATTATATTTGACTATTTACTACTTTAATATTATAATACATTTGCATTAAACATTAGAGCGGCAATCAATGGATCTGTAACGCGTTTATTTTAAATACAAGTAGAATAATGCTGCAATGCGAAAGTATATGATAAACACCCTATAGATTTGAATTGTATTCAATGTTTAATAGAACATTGAAAGGAGAAAGAAAAATGAGATATACAGGATCTTCTTACAAGAGAAGTCGTCGTGTTGGTTTTTCTACATTAGAAACTGGAAAAGAATTGTTAAAAAAACCTTATGGTCCAGGACAACATGGTAATGATAGAAAAAAGAAGCAATCTGATTATGCTATTCAATTAAATGAAAAGCAAAAAGTAAGATTCACTTATGAACTAACAGAAAAACAACTTGAAAGAACATTTAATATAGCAAGTAAATTAAAAGGTGTTACTGGTGAAAACTTTTTAAAGATGCTAGAAAGCAGATTAGATAATGTTGCATATCGTATGGGATTAGCTAATACAAGACGTGGTTCTAGACAACTAGTAAATCATGGTCATTTATTAGTAAATGGTAAAAAGGTAGATATACCTTCATACCAAGTAAAACCTGGCGATGTAATTACTTTTAGAGATAAATCAAAAGATCTAAAAGCAGTTAAAGAAGCATTAGATAAGACTGTAAAAACTGTTGAATATGTATCATTTGATAAAACTAAACTTGAAGGTATCTATATTAGATATCCTGAAAGAAGCGAATTAAATGCTGACATAAATGAATCACTTGTAGTAGAATTTTATAGTAGATAGAAAAAAAGGTTATTTCTTAACCTTTTTTTTATGCCCTTTATTTATAAAATATATTGCAAATGCTACTGTAATTGCAGATAATGCAGATGCAATCATTCTTTTTTCATATATTATTTTATCTGAATTATATTCTTCCTTATAAGCATCATAAATAGTTTGACATTCAAGTTCTTCTTCAGTTGTTTCCTCATTAATAGAGCAAGTGTTATCTTCTTCATCACAAGGTGTTATATCACAAGTTTCCTCTTCAAAAACAGCATATGACTTCAAAGAGTTATTAAACAATAAACTAACAGTACCATTGTAAAATATAATCAATGTCGCAATAAAACCAATTAATAATATTAGATTAGTTATTCTCAACATCAAATCTTTTTCTTTACTAAATAAAATCATATTACTTCTTCCTCCTATTTATAAAGTAAATAACTCCACTAACAATTATAACGTTTCCTAAATATATAAATAATTGTTTCATATCTTCTTTTATATTGCTTTCACTATAATAAACATAGCTATCATATTCTTCTTCGCAATTTACATAATATTCTGGAGACTCAATGCCTTCACAATCCTCACACTCGTAGTTACGATTACAATTTTTACTTTTGTAAATCTCATAAGTCATTGTTTTTTCTCTTATAAGAACATTAGTAAATTGCACCCAAAAAAGGACAACCCCAACTACAAACCATATTACTAAGACCATATTTGTAATTTTAAATATTAAATCTTTTTCTTTGTTAAATAAATTCATACACATATACCCTTTCAAAATAATTATATCATATTAATTCTACTAAATAGTATGTCTTTTTACCTTTTCTTATTACTAAATATTTATTATATAGTAACTTGTTTTTTGTATAAATAATTGCTTCATCTGTAACCTTTTCGCCATTAATAGTAATAGCAGAATTATTAATCATTTCCCTAGCTTCTCTCTTACTAGGCAATATATTAGTTTCTACCAACATATCTATAACATTTATACCTTCTCTTACTTTACTACTAACAATACCACTAAAGCATTCTTCTAATTCATTTAAACTAAGATTATTAATATCTCCAGAAAACAAAGTATCCGTTATCTTAACTGCTCTATTATAAGCATCAACACCATGTATTAATGTAACTACTTCTTTAGCAAGTAATTTTTGAGCTACTCTGTTTTCTCTCATTTCATTATTGATAGTTTGTTCTAATTTTTCAATTTCATTTATATCTAATAAGGTTAATGTCTTTAAGTACTTAATTACATCTAAATCAGGAGTATTAAGTAAATATTGATATATTTGATATGGTGATGTTAAGCTTTCATCTATCCACAATGCACCAGATTCACTTTTACCAAATTTTGTACCATCTGATTTTGTAAGAAGTGGTGAACTTATACCAACTACCTCTGTATTATCTCCATTTGTTTTTCTAATTAGTTCTAGTCCTGCTGTAATATTACCCCATTGATCAGAACCCCCAAATTGTAAATTGCAGTTGTATTTTTCATGTAATTTTAGAAAATCAATTGCTTGAATTAACATATATGAGAACTCTGTATAAGAAATACCAGAATCTAATCTGGATGCTACTGTATCTTTTGAAAGCATGTAATTAATATTAAAATGTTTTCCATAATCTCTTAAAAAAGAAATAGTATCAATTTTAGATATCCAATCATAATTATTTACTATTATTCCTTTGCTATCGCTAGAAAGATCAATAAATTTACTTAATTGAACTTTAATTTTTTCAGAATTCTTTAATGATTGCTCTAAAGTTAATAATTTTCTTTCTCCTGATTGTTTTGGATCTCCAATTAAACCAGTTGCTCCACCAACTAATACAATAGGTCTGTGTCCATATCTTTGTAATAACATCATTCTAACTATTTGAACAAAGTTACCTAATTGTAAAGATTCTGCTGATGGATCAAACCCACAATAAAAAGTTATTTTCTCATCATTCAACATCTTCTTTGCTAGCTCTTCATTGCTTACATCTTTAATTAAATCTCTTTTAATTAATTCTTCATATAATGTCATAGAACCTCCTTATATAAAAAAGCGTCCTAAGTCTAAGGACGCTTATACGTGGTACCACCTTAGTTCATAGTAAACTATGCACTCTACTTTAACGCAGTTAACGAATTGTAAGTACTTCATTACTTATTAAGTTTGTTTTACATCTACCAACAAATTTCTATATTTCTTATAAATAACTACTATTTTCAATTACTTTTCTTCTAATTTTTTAATAACTTCTTTTGTTCTTTCAATAAATGAAGCTTTTAATGCTTTTACAGCATCTTCAACTATTGGTTTTCCAGCTTTCTTAGCCATTTCATATAAATCAGTAATTTTGTTTTTTAGTTGATCAATCTTCTTTTGAGCTAGCTTCATTGTTTTTTCTTTATCTAGATCTTTTAATTCTAACTCTATTTCTTTAATCTTCTTAGTAAACTTTTCTTTTACATCATCTAAATCTATATTCTTTGCTTTCTCAAAAAGTTCACCAATCTTATCAGCAACATCCTTTCTTGTTTCACTACCTTTTTTAGGTGCAAACAATAAACCTGCAGCTGCTCCTAGTAAAGCTCCTAGAATAAACTTACTCTTCTTTGTCTTCATCATTATCTTCTTTCTCCTTTTCTTTATTTTTTTTACCTTTAAACACTCTTGAAATAAATCCAGATACTGCATCTACCACTCTATCAGTAAATGAAGATATTTTATCAGTCATATTATCAATTATATTAAATACACCATTTAAAGACTTTACTTTATTATCTACATCATCTACTATATCTTCTACCTTGTTCATAGTCTTAATAAATTTAATACCTAGTATTATCAATATTATTAATAGTATTATGCCTGCAAAATATAATATTATTGGTAACAATACTTCTAAAAACTCAACGAACGTCATCACTCACATCTCCTCCATCTTCTTCACTTTCATCCTTATACATATTATCTACTAATGAATAAAGACTATCATCATCAGTAGTGTCCTTTAATAATTCATCTATTGATTTAATTTTTTGATCTATCTCACTTAAATCATAGGACTCTTCTTCAACTTTTTCATTATTTTCAAACAAATTAATTTCTTTATCTTTATTAATTTCATTACTTAAGTATTTTTCTTCCCTAGTTGTCTTATTTCCATATGCCTTTGCTCTTACCATATCTATATCTGTTTCTTTCTCAGATGTTGTATTTTGGAGCAAGCCATCCTTAACACTTACTATTTCTTCCTTTTTATAATTTTTATCTAAAACACCATATACTGGTGAGATAATAGGCGTTAATCTAAATGCTTTTTCTTCCTTCTTTGGAATCTCTGGCATTTTATATTTTTTTTCAATTGTATTTATACTCGTATGTTCTTTCTTTTCTTGAGAAAAATCATCATCAAAAGCAATTGGAAATTTAAATGTAGGTTCATTGTTGAATAATTGTCTTTCACTTACTACTTCTTTTACTTCTTTCTTAGGTTCTTCTATTTTCTCTTCTTTAACAACCTTTTCTTCTTTCTTTTCTTTTTTAGCTTCCTCATCTACTTCTTCTTCATAAAATAAATTTTTAAGTTTATTAAATAAACTCATTATTCCACCTCTAATCCTTGTTATCTACTTTTATTTTTTTGATTCAAACGCATTAAACTTTTCTTCATTGAAATTTAGTGTTTCATTGCTAAGCATCAATTCAGTTACATAATCATTAAACTTAATTGATGATAATACATACATAATATTTAAAAAATTATCTTTCAGGTTCTTCTCATCAACATATGCCTCTATTTTTGCATAGTTGTAAAGAGCCTCTATAAAGTAAATGTCATCTTTTTCTGTTATTTCTATATATCCTTTTTTATCTTCAAATTCAATCTTTTTAGATAATACTGCATCATCTTTAACAGTATAATCATATTGAGTCTTATAATAATATCCAACTACATCTACATACAGATAATAGTAATCATTATTATATGAAAGCTTTTCATTGTAATTTGTGCTTTCTACAAGTTTAACACCTGAAGGAATATAATACTTATAGCCTCTGCCTATTGTATTTGTTAAACTTCCATTTTTTAATATTGAGTCTATTACTATATCAAAATTATCACTATCTAATTCTTTTATATTACAACCTGTTAATACAAAGATCATTAGTAGCAGAATTAAAACTTTTTTCACGTTTTCACCCACTTATAATATTATATCACGAATAAATTGCAATTTACAAAACTTATATATTATTTACATCTTTTACACATTCTAGTTTATATATTGTTTTCCCTTCACTTACAAATTTTTCTTCGTATTCAGTTGTTATATTTTCTAAATCAGTATTATGCAAATCTAAACAAATATTATTGATAATATATCCATATTCACTTAAAGATACTATAGAATACTCGAAAAATAATCTATTATCTGTCTTTAATATTATATGTTTAGAATCTTTAAATACACCATCATATATTTTTAAAAACTCTTTACTAGTTAATCTTCTCTTCTCATGTCTTTTTTTTGGCCAAGGATCAGAAAAATTCAAATATATAGTATCTATTTCATTATCAAATACATCTTGTAACTCTTTTGCATCACATCTTATTAATTTTATATTATTTAAGTTATTAATCTCTATTCTTTTCGTTGCTCTTGCCAATATACTATCTGCTTTCTCTATTCCAATATAGTTAATATCATTGTTTAATAAAGCATTTTCAAGCAGAAACTTACCTTTTCCAATACCAATTTCAAGCATAATCTTGTTACTGTTACCAAACAGATCACTATATTTTCCTATATATTTTTTATATTCTTTTAATAAGTATATAGAACTATCTAATATTTCATTTTTATTTTTAATATTTCTAAGTCTCATATTAATCACCATCTATATTATAACATGATATATTAGTTTGCAGTGAATGTGTAAGTAAATATTCCATCAACTCTTAGCACACTTACAGTACCAGTTAACTCGACATTCTTATCCTTCGGATTATATATTGGACAAGATAAGTATTTCTCTGTACATAGGAATGCAGTAGTTAAATCAAATGCATCATCATCTAAGTAATCAAGCGTATTTGCAGTTACATATAACTTTGCTGCATCTACAATACGAATAACAGTAGTATTATAAGCATTTTGCTTTGAATTATCTAAAAGTCCAATTAATTTAGGTGTACCGATAGCAGCAAGCACTGCAATTATTATTATTACTGCTAACAATTCTATTAAAGTAAATCCCTTTTTCATATGCTCACCTACCATAACTAAATAATATCATTTAATAATGTCACAGTCAATTGAATAAAATGATATAATTTTAATGGTGATTACATGAAAAATCCATTTGAATACTCATTAGACAACAAAAGATATCACACTTTAAATTATCATTATAAGAATATTTATAAATCAAAAGTTTCAAAAATTAGTTTGAATGGTAATTTTACGTGTCCAAATAAAGATGGAACAATATCTAAAGATGGTTGTATCTATTGTTCTAAGTCTGGTAGTGGAGAATATTCTGGTAATATTAATAATAGTATTACTGATCAATTTCTAGAAATAAAAAAGATAATGGATAACAAATGGAAAGAAACAAAATATATTGCATATTTTCAAGCGAATACTAATACTTATGCTCCCTTAAATATATTAAAACAGAAATATGAAGAAGCATTATTGATGCCTAATGTAGTCGGTTTAAATGTAGCTACAAGAGCCGATTGTATAGAAGATGATGTTCTAGATTACTTATCTGAGTTGAATAATAGAACAAACTTAACTATAGAATTAGGATTACAAACAATACACAAAAGCACATCCGATCTTATTAATCGAGGTCACTCATTGCAATGCTTTGAAAATACTCTAAATAAACTTAGAAGCAAGAATATTGAAGTTGTTGTGCATATTATAAATGGACTTCCATATGAAACAAAAGAAATGATGATAGATACTATTAAATATTTATCAAAATTAGATATACAAGGTATTAAAATACATATGCTACATATACTTAAAGATACTAGATTAGAAGAGTTATATAATAAAGAACAATTCCATATATTAACCAGAGAAGAATATATAGATATTGTATGTGATCAACTAGAATTACTACCTAAAAAGATAGTAATACATAGGATTACTGGAGATCCAAAAGCAGAAGATTTAATCGAACCAAAATGGTTGATTAAAAAGTTCTGTGTATTAAATGAAATAGATAAAGAATTAGAAAAAAGAAATACATATCAAGGTATTTACTCAAATTAAAAAAGCATAAATGCTTTTTTAATTTGAAATAAATTCATAACTGTATGAGCTTGATGATTTTGTTATTCTTACTACACCATCAAATACTTCATCTGTAACTGGGTCTATTACATTGCTATCTAGATAATTATTATATTGTAAAGTCGCAATACTAATATCTACATAACCATTTGCTAATAAATCACTTTCATATGTATAATAATTTTCATAAAAATATGCTTTAGCAGCATCTTGAATAGTAATGACTACTAGGTCATGAGATTTAACTTTTGAATTATTTAATATAGTCTTAACAGTTGGTACTGCTATTAAAGTTAATATAGCAATTATTACTACTACTACTATTATCTCAATTAAAGTAAATCCTTTTTTCATATTTCCTCATTTCAATTTTAATATTTTTTCAAACATAGGAAGAACTCCTATATTATCATTTCTATGTTGAGGTAATTGATATATATCATGTCCAGGATATTCATTTCCTTCAATTAACAATGGCCCCTTAGTTGAGAAAGCAACATCCCATCCTACCATCTTTACTTTATCCTGTACCTTTGAAGCTTCTTTTACTAACTTTATTGCTTCTTTCCAATATGGAATTTTAAATCCAACTATATCTGTATTTGTATAAGGATGTTTATTGTAAACATTCCCCTTTTTATCAATTGCAGGGAATTTAATAATACCAGATTCTAAATCAACAGGTGCTGTCATTCCTCCACTATTGAAATTATCTACAAAATTTCCTTTATTACCTATTCTTACATATGCAATAGCAACATTAGGTTTACCATCTACATACATACCTACCATTCTAACAGTATTGACTGATAAAGGATATAACTTATTCATTATTTTATCTTGAATTACTACTTCTTCAAGTACTACTAATTTCTTTTCTTCCAAATACTTATATAATTCTTTAATCTTATAATCTGATACCTTTATCTTTTCAATACCTTTACCACATGATCCTGCTCTAGGTTTACATATTATATATTCTTTATCTTTTATAAATCTCTTTAATTCTTCTTCGTTAGTTAATACAGTGTGATCTCTTTTTAAAAATTTATTGAACTTTTTATTAAACTCATCTTTATTTAAAAACCAGTGATAATATTCTCTGTTATTTAAAGTTCTAATGTATTTATCATTCTTACCTCTAGTCATAAAAGTCTTTCTATCTTTTAAACTTGCATTATACATCTCACATGCATAATAATCCATATAACCAGCTTGATAAACAATACCACTATAAATCATATCTAATATTATGAATAACTTGCTCTTACCACTCTTCTTTACAGTCTTATTTATTGTCTCTCTCATATTTTTAAAATTCATATGAAATATTCTTTTTATTAAATATAGTACTCTTTTCATTTATTACCACTCTTCTTAATTACCTTCTGTAATTCACTTATAAGTTTCTTACACACTACTTCTTTATCATAATTATCATGTGCATATTTTCTTATTATTTTTGGATCGTATTTATCTATATTTTTATACATATACACAATTGCTTTAGCATATGCTTCTGGATCTTTAATTGGTACAAGCACACCATTAGTTTCATTTACAATTTCCTCTGGTCCTCCACACTTAGTAGATATACAAGGTAATCCACAAGCCATTGCTTCTACTAGTGGTATTCCAAAAGTTTCAGTTGTGCTAGATAAACATAATAAATTAGAACTACTAATAATATCTGGTAATTTATTATTTTCAATAAATCCTTTAAAAGAAACATAATCATTTAGATTTAATTTATTACATACATCTTTATAAAAGGATTCATATTCTCCAGTACCTATAATATTTAATTTTATATTCTTAATTTTATATTTATCAATTACTATTCTTAAAGCTCTTAATAGAGTATCTAAAGACTTAACTTTAAAGAAATTACATATATTAATAAGTATAAACTTATCTTTAGATTTATTTGCTTTTACATTAAATCTTTTAGTATCAATATAGTTTGAGATAACAACCGTATCTTTTCTATTCCTTTTTGCTAAGAAATCTTTTACTTTCTTACTAACAGCATAATAACCATCAGCCTTATCAATAACTACTTTTGAATGTTTCTTATATTGTTTCATAACTTCAATTGAATGTTCATGAACTACAAATGGAATATTCTCCTTCTCAGATATGTATAAAGCCCCTAAACCAGCAGGTAAAACACTTTGAGCAAATATAATGTCAGGTTTGCCATTATCCTTCTCATATGTCTTATAAAGCCTGTATATTGCTCTCTTATACATTTCATAAGATAAATTAAGATTAAGTCTTTTCAAACTTAATATTTTACTCTTATAAAACTTAAAACAATACTTTTCTTTACTACCTTTTCTAAATAATGAAAAAATATTTTTAAAACCAACTCTATCAACATAAATCATAGATACATCTGCATATTCAGACATACCTTCTGCTTGTTTAATAAGATAACTTCCCCATATTGGATTATTTTTACTAGGATACCATGAAGGTATAAATAGAATCTTCAAGCTTTCACCCCTTACATAATTTAAATAATAGCACCTTATTTAATAGAAAAACTAACTATTAATTAGTTTCTCTGCTTTTACTCTTAAATCTTCTAAAGTTCCGTCATTATCGATGATATAATCATATCCATCAAAATCATCTAAATCAACTTCAGTGATATGTTTCTCTTGCTCAACACTTAGTCCATTTTCATAATTAACAGGTCTCTTTAAACATATTATTTTGACGTTACTAAAGTATTTTTTAAATATTTCAATCTCTGTTTTTAATCTTACATCACTGACAATAAAATTATTAAAGAAATAAGATAAGACTTGTATATCTTCACAAACTCTAGTTGGCAAAAAATAAGGCTTATTTAATCTTTTTCTTATTATATCTGTACCTAATAAGTTTAAAAAATCTCTAGGCTTTGTTTCTTCAGAACCATTCCATCCAAAATAATCAATTGCATAATTCTTAATATATCTTGAGCATTTCATTTCTATTGCCTTATTATTTTGTTTATTAAATGCTTCAATCATGAAATCGCAGAAAGTATCTTTGCCTACTCTTGCTTTACCACATATTAAATATATTGTTGGATTATTTTGTTCAAGCATATTATTCCTCTAATCTTTTCTTTCTATATACTTTATACTTTTCTTCTAACCATACAAATATTATTTTTAATACCGCTACAATAGGTGCAGCCAATATCATACCTAATATTCCAAAGAAATATTCGAATATTAATAAGCTTATTAATATAGTTACTGGGTGTAATTTCATTGCTTTACTCATTACAAGAGGATGTATTACATTTCCCTCTATTGTTTGAATAATAAGTATTAATATACCCACTAATATTCCTGTTCCAGTTCCTTGTGAGAATGCAACTATAATAGCAGGTGCTGCTCCAATATATGGTCCTACATAAGGAATTATATTAGTAATACCACAAATTAATCCAAGTAATAACGGAGCTTCCAATCCACATAAACCAAATACTAGAGTACATAAAACTGTTATTAATGTAGAAGTTACTGCTGTACCTTTTACAAAACTAAATAACGAACCATTAATTTCATCTAATAATTCAGTTGTTTCTCCTCTAAATCTCTTTGGTATTATATTGAATATAACTCTCTTAGAATTATCAAAATCAAACAACAAGTAGAATCCTATCATCAAACCTAATACAAATATACCAAAAAATGAAAACATTCCTTTTACCATTGCAACAAATGTCTCAGGTAAACTAGTAGTAAGACCACTAATAAAATTCTCAACAGATGCAATTGCTTCTAATTTAATGTTTTCAAAATTAATAAATTCTGTAGATTTTAATCCATTGAACATATTATTAAACCAAGACACTACATCATCTAATATATTTGGTAATGTTTGTATAAAATCATTTAATTGTTCAAATATAACAGGGATCATCCAATTAAATAGTAAATATATTAAAGTTAATAAAATTGCAAATACAATAGAAGTACTAAGAATTCTATTTACTTTCTTTTTTTGGAAAAACTTAATAATTGGATCTATTAACCAAGCTAATACTAACCCAATAAAGAAAGGTGCAAGTACTTTTAACAATGTACCAAAAAATCTTAATATTTGCCATTCCTTATTTATTAAAGTGACTGTATAAATAGCTAAAATTATTAAAATAACATAAATTATTTTTAATATTTTACCACCTATCTCAAGCACTTCATTAAGTCTATTAGTATTAATCTTACCTTTTTTTATACTTTCTTTTTTATTTTCTTCTTTCATATTACCCTCCTATTAATAATTATACAACTACATATATATTTTATCAATTGTATTTACACTTTTATTATAGCAAAAATAAGCATTAAATGCTTATTTTTTATCATAGATTTCATTTGATAATTGTAAAATGAAATCATTTATATTTATATTAATAGTTTCTTCACTATTATGTTTTCTAAAACTAATAGTACTACTATTTAATTCTTTATCACCAACAATTATAGAGTAAGGTATTTTATTTGTTTGAGATTCTCTCATCTTATATCCTAATTTTTCTTCTCTATCATCTAATTCTACTCTAATATTATTATCAATTAATATATTCTTAATATTCTTACAATATTCAAGATGATATTCATTATTAACTGGAATAATATTAACTTGTACTGGCGATAGCCATAGAGGAAATAAACCTGCATAATGTTCTACTAGAATGCCTATAAACCTCTCTACAGATCCAAATATTACTCTATGTAACATAACAGGACGCTTCTTAGTTCCATCACTATCTACATAAGTTAAATCAAATCTTTCTGGCATATTCATATC
>CAYRHA010000002.1:0-20643 GCA_964424005.1 uncultured Muribaculaceae bacterium | reverse complement strand
ATAGTCATAATTTAAGCAATGAGGGACAATATAATATTTATAATTAAATATTTATTATATAATTTACAAAAGAAACTATCAAAATGGATACACTTAGTATATAATTAATTGATAATGCAGATATTACATCAGAAGGTTTAATGGAATATATAAAAGGACCAGATTTTCCAACTGCAGGAATAATATTGGGAAATAGTGGAATAAGAAGTGCTTATGTAACAGGTAAAGGAATAATATATATACGTTCAAAAGCAGAAATTGAAGTAAGCAGTTCAGGTAAACAAACAATAATTGTAACAGAAATACCTTATCAAATTAACAAAGCATCTGTTGTTTCAAAAATAGCTTCATTGGTAAGAGAAAAAATAATCGATGGTATTACAGATTTAAGAGATGAGTCAAATATTGATGGCATAAGAATCGTAATAGAAATAAGAAAAGATGCAAATGCCAATGTAATACTAAACAATCTTTATAAACAAACTTCGTTGCAAACATCATATGGAATTAATCTACTAGCATTAGTAAATGGTGAACCAAAAGTATTAAGTTTAAAAGAAATATTATTTCATTATTTAAATCATCAAAAAGAAATAGTAGTTAGAAGATCAAAATTTGATCTTGATAAAGCTATAAAAAGAGCACACATACTGGAAGGCTTAAAAATAGCACTAGATAATATTGATCAAGTAATAAGAATATTAAAAGCTTCAAAAACAGATGATATAGCAAAGAAGGAATTAGCAGAAAAATTTAATTTATCAGATGCTCAATCAGAAGCAATACTTGAAATGAAGTTAAGAAGGTTAACTGGTCTTGAAAGAGAAAAAATCGAAGAAGAATTGGCTGAATTAATGAAAACAATAGAAAATTTGAATGAATTATTGTTAAGCGACTCAAAAATTTGTGAAACAATAAAGAGAGAACTTCTAGAAATAAAAGAGAAATACAATGACGAGAGAAGAACAAAAATAGATTTGTCAGCTATCGAGTACATTGAAGACGAATCATTAATACCAATAGAAAGCATAATAATAACATTGACAAACAAAGGCTATATAAAGAGAATGCCAATAGACACATATAGAATACAAAACAAGGGTGGTGTTGGTATTAAAGGCATGACAACCAACAGTGAAGATTTTGCTGAGCATTTAATTGTATTGGGAACACATGATTATGTAATGTTATTTACAAACAAAGGCAAGGTCTACAGAATGAAAGCATACATGATTCCAGAATATAGTAGACAAGCAAAAGGTTTACCAATTGTAAACCTAATACCAATAGAAAAAGATGAATGTGTAAAAGCAATTCTTTCGTTAAGTAAAGATGAAACAGAAAGTTGTTTGCTATTTGTAACCAAAAATGGAATTGTTAAAAGAACAAACATAAACGAATTCGATAGTATTAGAGAAAATGGTAAAATGGCAATAACTTTAAAAGAAAATGACGAACTAATAGCTGTTAAAAAAACCGCTGGTAAGAGTCATATTGTACTTGCATCATCAAAAGGAAGAATGGTTAGATTTAATGAGAGTGAAATTAGAATAATGGGAAGAGCTGCATCAGGTGTTAGAGGAATTGACGTTATGGATGGGCAATGTATTGATGCTGGAATTGCTAGCGAAAATCAAGAAGTACTTGTTGTAAGCGAAAACGGATATGGTAAGAGAACAAATATTGACGAGTACAGAGTGACACATAGAGGAAGCAAAGGCGTAAAAGCATTAAACACAACTGCAAAGACAGGAAACATAGTTGCATTTAAATTAGCAAATAACGAAGAAGACCTAATAATCATTACCGATTCCGGTACAATAATTAGGATCCCAATTAATCAAATATCAACAATGAGTCGAGTTACGCAAGGCGTAAGATTAATTAAACTAAAAGAAGATCAAAAAGTAACTGCAGTAGTGAATATTATTTCAGAAGAGGAAAACAAATAATTTGTTTTCTTTTTTTGCTATGTTTCACGTGGAACATAGACAAATTATTTCCCGGGAAATAATTTGAAGGCAATAATACAGAAATAATTATATAATTTATATATAATGATATGATGTCACATAAGTTATTACAAATATGACAAGGTATCATAAGCACTCGTTGAGATAAAAAAGAAATATAAATAATAGTAATAACAGTTATAATTATTTCCCGGGAAATAATTATAAAACTCAAAACTCAAAATACATATTAAATTACATAAAACAATATGTTTCACGTGGAACATATTAAATATATTTGCTCAAATTACTTGTAACTAAATTCATAAGCAATGAATAAAAACAGCTCAAATTATTTCCCGGGAAATAATTATGATCTTAAAATACATTAGATTAACACGTAGTATATTTGAAATGATTCGGTGTCATTTACAATTATTTCTATATGACAGAGTATCATAAGTGCATACATGGCACGACAACAGCAAATAATCACGATAGATTAATGGTAAAAACACAGTAATTAATTGTGTTTCAAATACAATATGTTTCACGTGGAACATATTAATACAACTATAAATATATACTATAAATGAATTTAAATTAGTAATAGTTATTCAAATTATTTCCCGGGAAATAATTTGCAATGAATGTTTCACGTGGAACATAGAATAAATGTTGAAATAATAGTACAAATAATGTATATTAATAAAGACGTAACAAATGGATTGTCAAAATTGGTCAGGATTGGAAAATAGCAGCCAAGGCAATCATATTTGTGTACGTCATTTTTATAGAGGTGAAAGAATGAATTATGAAGAATACATGAAATTAGTAATAAGCTTATCGGACAAAGCATCAAATAATGGAGAAATACCAGTTGCTGCAATAATTGTTAAAGATGAAAAAATAATAGCAAAAGCATATAATTGCAAGGAAGCAAAGAACGATTCAACAAAGCATGCCGAAATTATAGCTATACAAAAAGCAAGCAAGAAGTTAAACAATTGGAGATTAAACAAATGTTTACTATTTGTAAACTTGGAACCGTGTTTAATGTGTATGGGTGCAATTGTTGAATCTAGAATTAAAAGAGTTATTTGTGGAACAAAAAATGATAAATATCACAGTTTAATATTGAAAATTGCTGAAGATAACAATATAAAAATTGAATATAATGTTTTGGAAAAAGAATGTTCCGATAAATTAAAAAGATTCTTCTATAATAAAAGATAAATAAATTAAATCGTGCTATAATATTTATATAACCAATTGGGGGCGATTATATGGCATACAAATCATTATATAGGAAATATAGACCGTTAACATTTGATGATGTTTTTGGTCAAGAAATAATAGTAAAGACATTAAAAAATTCAATAAAAGAAAATAAAATTAGTCATGCATATTTGTTTGCTGGAACACGAGGAACGGGAAAGACGACAGTTGCAAAAATATTTGCTAAAACTATAAATTGCTTGGCATTAAAAAATGGCGAAGTTTGTAACGAGTGTATTGTTTGTAAAACGGTAAACTCAGATGAAATACAAGATATAATTGAAATCGACGCAGCATCTAATAATGGAGTAGATGAGATAAGAGAATTAAAAAGCAAAATCAATTTAGTGCCATCTATGTGCAAATACAAAGTATATATAATAGATGAGGTGCATATGCTTTCCACTGGTGCATTTAATGCACTATTAAAAACATTAGAGGAACCACCTACGCATGCAATATTCATTTTAGCAACGACTGAACCTCAAAAAGTACCAAGTACAATCTTATCTAGATGTCAAAGATACGATTTTAAAAAGATTTTACCCGAGGAAATTAAAAAAAGAGTTAATTACATTGCCGAATGTGAAAAAATTATTATAGAAGAATCTGCAATAGATGAAATATCTAAGCTTTGTGATGGATCAATGAGAGATGCAATTGGTATTCTTGAGCAAGCATCTTCATACACAAATAAGAAAATAAAAATAAAAGATGTATATGATGTTACTGGGACTATATCAAATGAAAGGATAGCAGACTTAATTAAATACATCTCTGGAAAAGATATTGAAAAAATAATGGACTTTGTTGAAGAAATAAAATCAGAAGGAAAAGACTTTTCAAAACTTGCCGAAGATTTGATGCTATTTTTAAGAAATGTTTTATTACAAAAAAAAGCACCAAAGTACTTTGAAAAGAAAACAATATATGACAAAGACATTGTTTTAGATGTTTCAAAAATAATACAAGAAAAAGAAGTAGTTAAAATAGTAAAAGAAATTAATGCTCTCTTATTTGATATAAAGAAAACCACAAATGCATCTATAATGTTTGAATTATTTTTATTTAAATCAATATCTGATGATGAACAAAATGTTGTAGCAACGAGTAAAGTGGAGCAAGAAGTAATTCCGGAGATTAAAGAGCAAAAAACAGAAATAATAAATAAACCTTCAAAAGAAGAACTATTTGAAATTGCAAATACAAAAAGGATTTTGATTAATAACACATTGTTTAATGCAAATAAAGAAGAATTAAAGAACGTAAAAGAAAAGATGAATGAATTACAAACATATTTAATAAGTAAAAAGCACAAAGAAGCAGCAACTATTCTACTTGATTCGAAAGTAAATGCTGCGGGTAAAAATAACATATTATTTACTTACAAATATCAAAACACAGTAAACTCTCATGATCAAGAAAAACAAAAGATAGAGGCGTTATTAAAGGAAATGATGGGTAGCAAGGTAAAAACAGTTGCGTTAACATCAGATGAATGGGAAAAAATAAGACCAAAATATTTAGAAATGAAAAAAAACAATGAACTAGTGGAAGTTGAAGATGAAGTTAAGGAAGAGAAGTTAGAAGCATCAAATAAAAACGAAGCAGCAATGGATAAAGCTTATAATGATTTTGGAAAAGAATTAATTGAAGTGGAGGATTAAAATATGAATATGCAAGCAATGATGCAACAAGCACAAAAATTGCAAAAGGAAATAGCAAATATAAAGCAAGAAATTGAAGAAAAGTCATATTATATTAGTAAGGAAATGTTTAAAATTGAAGCAAGCGGTAAAAAGAGAATAAAAAAAATTGAAATAAATAAAAAGGATTTACATGAAGATGATATTGAAATTCTAGGAGATATGATTTTATTAGCAATTAATGAATTATTTGATTCAATTGATAAAGAATTGGACCAAAAAATGAGTAAATTCGGTCCTGGAATCAAAGGTATAATCTAATGAATTATCCAAACAGCTTAAAAAATCTAATAGAATCATTTAAAAAACTACCTGGAATTGGTGAAAAAACTGCAGAAAGACTATCTTTCTCAATAATTAATGATTTGAGTAAAGAAGATACAGACTATTTTGCCAAATCATTAAAAGATGTTAAAGAGAAATTAAGAAAATGTGAAAGATGCAGTAATTTAACAGAAGAAATTGAATGTGAAATATGTAGTAATAAAAAAAGAAATAACAATACATTGTGTGTTGTTGAAAATTCAAAAGATATAATGCTATTTGAAAAAATAGGTATATTCAAAGGTGTATATCATGTATTAGGAGATTTAATTTCTCCGTTAAATGGTGTAGGACCTGAAGATATATGTATAGAAAAATTATTGCAAAGAGTAGAAAAAGAAGAAATTAAAGAAGTAATAATAGCAATTAAGCCAACAATCGAGGGAGAAACAACGTCACTATATATAACGAAAATGTTAGAGGGAATGAATGTTGTTGTTTCAAAAATAGCACATGGAATACCTGTTGGAACAGATATGGAGTACCTTGATCCTTTAACGCTAGAAATGGCTATGCTAGATAGGAAAAAGATTTCAAAATAAAAGGACGGTGACTTATGCTAGATGATTATAAAGATAAGCAACCTGTTATTTACAGACAATTAAAAAACATATTAAATGGTAATTTGTCACATGCTTTTATATTTGTAACAAATAAAAATATATATTCTGAAGAAATAATAATTTCTTTTGCAAAATCGATTGTATGCCCAAACAATTATATAAATTCAAAAGATTGCAAAGAATGTAATGTTTGTGAAAGAATAGATAAAAAAGAATATCAAGAAATTAAGATAATAAAACCTGATGGTTTATGGATAAAGAAAGATCAATTAGTAGAAGTACAAAAAGATTTGAGCACTAAACCAATTGAGGGATCAAAGAGAGTATATTTGATATATGAAGCAGATAAAATGAATAAACAAGCTTCAAATAGCTTGCTGAAGTTTCTTGAGGAACCAACAGAAGATATTATTGCTATTCTTATAACTGATAACTATAATCAAATATTAGATACTGTCGCATCTAGATGTCAAACAATAACGTTTAGCAACAGTAATATCTGTGAGTGTATAAAATCTTATAATTATGAAAACACGACATTATTGAAATTATTTTTAATGTATCAGAATGAAAAAGACATTAGTGAATACATGAATAACAAAGATAATATGAGTTTTTTAGATAATGTAGTAAAATTTGTGTTAAAGTATGAAGAGTTAAAAATTAAAATGATATGCCACGCAAAAAAGTATTTTCATAGCGTATTTATTGAAAAAGAAGCAATATGCTATGCATTTGAAATAATTACTTTATACTATAAAGATGTAATTCAATACAAGATGAAGGATAAAGTAGATTATTTTGATAATTATATAAACGATATAAAAAAAGTTGCTGATAATAATACTCAAAAGCAACTTATAATTAAATTAAATAAAATTTTAGAGCATAAAGAACATGTAAAAAATGGAATGAACATAAATTTGCTTTTAGAGAAACTAATAATAGATTTAGAAGGAGGAAAGCAAGATGAATAATGTAATTGGAATTCAATTTAACAAAACCGGTAGAATGTATTACTTTTCTTCTGAACAATTTGATATAAAAAAGGGTGACAAAGTAATAGTTCAAACTGAAAGAGGAATGCAATTTGGATTTGTAATGACTGACGTAATGCACATAGATAGCAAAAAAATAACATTCCCTCTTAAAAGTGTTGTAAGAATAGCATCAAAGGAAGATGAAAATGAATATAGCAAAAATGTAGAAGACGCAGCAAAGGCAATGAAAGAATGCGAAAAAACAGCTTCAAAATACAATTTAAATATGAGATTAATTGATGCCGAATACACATTTGATAGAAATCAATTATTATTCCATTTCTTTTCTGAAAACAGAGTTGATTTTAGAAGTCTTGCTAAGGATCTAGCATCAAGGTATAGAACTAGAATTGAGTTGAGACAAGTTGGTGTTAGAGACAAAGCAAAAGAAATAGGTGGTTTAGGTCTTTGTGGTAGAAAATTATGCTGTAGTGCTTTTTTAGATAATCTAGATTCTGTTTCAATAAATATGGCAAAGACGCAAAATATATCATTAAATCCAACAAAGATAAATGGTTGCTGCGGTCGTTTATTATGCTGTCTAAGATATGAAAATGATTTATATGAAAAAAACAGAAGAGATATTCCAAATATTGGCGAGACAGTAAAGACTAATAAAGGCCAAGCAAAGGTAATAGCGTTAGATGTTTTAAGTAGATCATACAAAGTAATATACGAAAATAATGATATTGAAATAATAAATTTGTGAAATAGGTGATTAATTATGAGTCAAAAAAGTTATGAAGGAAAACCAGCTCTATATTTAGTTCCAACGCCAATAGGTAACTTAGATGATATGACAATAAGATCAATAAACATTTTAAAAGATGTTGATGTTATATTTTCGGAAGATACAAGAACAACAAAAGTACTATTAGACCATTATGAAATAAAAAAAAAGACTATATCAGCACATAAATATAATGAAGAAAAAAGTTCTGAAAAGATGTTAGAATATTTGAAAAGAGGAGCATCAATAGCTCTTGTTTCAGATAGAGGAACACCACTTATAAGTGATCCAGGTGATACTATAGTCAAAAAAATAATAGAGAATAATTATAATGTTATATCACTTCCTGGAGCAACTGCTTTTGTTCCTGCGCTTACTAGTTCCGGACTAAATACAAACAGATTTATATTTTATGGATTTCTTGATTCTAAACAATTAAAAAGAACAAAAGAATTAGATGAAATTTCAAAAAATGAGTATACAACAATAATATATGAGGCACCACATAGAATAATTGATACATTAGTGGATATTGAAAGTATTTTTAAAGACAGAAAAATATGTGTTGCAAGAGAAATAAGCAAAAAGCATGAGGAAATATATAGGGGAATACCAGAAGACATTATAAAAGAAATAATCTTGCCAAAAGGAGAATTTGTAATTGTGATCGAGGGGACAAAAAAGAAAAACAACTATGAAAATTTAAGTGTAATTGAGCATGTTAACTTATATATAAAGGAAGGAAAAACAAAAAAAGAAGCAATGAAGTTAGTAGCTAAAGACAGAAATATATCTAAAAGCTTAATATATGAGGAATATTTAGAAAAAGGGAAGTGATTTTATGAAATTAATTGTAGGTCTTGGTAATCCCGGGAAAGAATATAAAAGTACAAGACACAATATGGGATTCATGATATTGGATTGTGTATCAGAACGTTTGTGTATTGAATTCAATCAAAAGAAGTTTGATGGTCTATACTTTGAAACACACATTAATGGTGAAAAAGTAATGTTCTTAAAACCACAGAACTATATAAATTGTTCTGGAGAAGTAATTAAAAAATATATTGAATATTTTAAAATAAATATAAAGGACATTCTGGTTATACATGATGAACTTGATTTACAATTAGGTACATATAGACTAAAATTATCCGGTGGCAATGCAGGTCATAATGGGTTAAAAAGTATAGACAGCAGTTTAAACACGAATGAATATAAGAGACTTAGAATTGGTATTTGCAATAATAAGCCAGAAGATACAATAGATTATGTGCTTTCAAATTTTAGCGCTAAGGAAAAGCAACAATTAAAAGAAATAATGGAAACTAGTATTTCAATAATTGAAGATTTCACAGTATTATCATTTGTTAATCTTATGAATAAATATAATTAAAAGGAGCAAATTATGAATAAATACTACATTACAACTTCAATTGCTTATGCATCATCAAAACCACATGTTGGAAACACATATGAGGTTGTTTTAGCAGATGCAATTGCTAGGTATAAAAGGTTACAAGGATATGATGTATATTTTCAAACAGGACCGGATGAACATGGTCAAAAAATAGAAAAAAAAGCAATGGATGCTAATATAAGTCCACAATCATATGTTGATAATATATCAAAAATAGTAGAAGAAACGTGTAAAAAGCTAAATGTAAGTTATGATAAATTTGTTAGAACAACAGATCCATTGCATATAAAAAGTGTGCAACAAATATTTAAAAAATTATATGATCAAGGTGATATATATAAAGATAAATATGAAGGCTGGTATTGTACATCTTGTGAATCATTTATTACGGAGGGACAATTAGTCGATGGGAAATGTCCTGATTGTGGTAAAGAAGCAGAGAAAACAAGTGAAGAAGCCTATTTTTTAAAATTAAGCAATTATACCGACAGATTAGTTAAATACATAAATGAGCATCCAAAATTTTTATTACCAGAGTCTAGAAAAAACGAAATGATTAACAACTTCTTCGAAAAGGGACTACAAGATTTATGTGTTTCAAGAACTTCATTTAAATGGGGAATACCAGTCTCTTTTGATGAGCAACATATAATTTATGTTTGGATTGATGCATTAAGCAACTATATTACATTTTTAGGATATAATACTGAAAATAATGATAGTGAAATTTTTAGTAAATATTGGCCCGCTGATTTGCATTTGATTGGAAAAGATATATTTAGATTTCATGCTATTTATTGGCCAATAATGCTTATGGCACTTGGACAAGAATTGCCAAAGACAATATTTGGTCATCCTTGGTTATTAATTGGTAATGACAAGATGAGCAAATCAAAGGGAAATGTAATATATGCAGATGACTTGGTAGATTTATTTGGACTAGATGAAATAAGATATTTTATGTTACATGAAATACCATATGCAAACGATGGAATACTTTCATATGAGTTATTGATTGATAGAATCAACTCCGATTTAGTAAACACAATTGGGAACTTAGTTAATAGAACAATAACAATGAGCCATAAATATTTTGGTGGAGTTGTACAGGATTCAAACCAATTAGAAGATATAGATAAGGTATTAATGGAACAAGCATTAAATACATATAAAACAGTTTCTAAAAAAATGGATAATTTAGAAGTAAATGCGAGCATAGAGTCAATTGTAGATTTGGCAAGGAAATGCAATAAATATATTGATGAAAATATACCCTGGGATTTGGCAAAATATCCAGAGAAAAACGATAGATTAAAGACAGTCATATATAGCTTACTTGAATCAATAAGATATATTGCAGTATTATTACAACCTTATTTGCCAGATACAGCAGAAAAGATATTTTATCAATTAAATTCTAGCAATAAGAGTTTTGAGAGCCTTGAAAAATTTGGCAACTTAGAGATTGGTTCTAAATTAAATGATCCAAAACCATTATTTATGAGAATAAATAAAGAAGAAAAACTTGAAAAATTAAACAAAATATAGTAAGTTATATGTGGAGGTAAAATATGGGTGACTTTGTTTTAAATATATTAATACCTATAATTGGAGCATTAGTGCTAATACCACTAATATACTCTATTGTTAGAATGATATTAGATATTTTTGGTATTAATATTAGAATTATTACGTTTGTATTATTTTTAGTGGCATACTATTTTGCAGGAGATTTTGTACTTGAACTTTTACAGGATTACGTAATGAATGAAACTTTTAAATTTGTTGAAATAATTTATACTCCAATACAATACATTATAAGTTTATTTTAAAACAGCATAAATATTGCTGTTTTTTTTATACATGATATAATGACACTGGTGATTAATATGATTATTGATACGCATTGCCATATTTTTAAAGAAGAATATGAAAATAGAGATGAAATATTAGAACTTATTGAAAAAGAGAAGTTAATTTTAATACTAAATGGTTATGACAAGAGTACTAATGTTGAAGCAAATGAATTATCAAATATATATTCAAATGTTTATGCAGCTGTAGGATATCATCCTCTGAATATTGATGAAATAGTTCCAAATGATTTTGACGTTATTGAGCAACAAATAACTAATAGAAAAGTTATTGGTATTGGAGAAATAGGATTAGATTATCATTACAATATAGATAACAAAGAAAAACAAAAAGAAGTCTTTAAGAAATTGATTGAAATTGCACAAAAGCACAAAAAGCCAATAATTGTTCATAGCAGAGATTCAATACAAGACGTATATGACATTTTGTCACAATATAATACAAAAGGTATATTACATGCATATTCTGGAAGTTTGGAAATGGCAAAATTGTTCATAAAGTTGGGATATAAAATTGGAATTGGTGGAGTCATAACTTTTAAAAATTCAAATTTAAAACAGATAGTAAAACAAATTGGACTTGAAAATATAGTTTTAGAAACTGATTCGCCCTATCTTACTCCTGATCCATATAGAGGTATGAAAAACAACCCTATGTATTTAAAAATTATTATAAGAAAATTGGCAGAAATAATGGAAATAGATGAGAAAACAATCGAAGAGCAAACGTTTAAAAATGCTCTTGGTTTATTTGACTTAAATACCGATATATGATACAATTTCAATATAAATTTGAAGGTGAAAAAATGAATAAATATATAACAAAATTACTGATAACATTGTGCTTTGTGATAGTTATGTTTAATGGCTACATACTTTTAAATTTAGCTTCAAATAAATTAGATTTATTGAATGAAAAAGAAAGTGCAGTTGAAAGCAATTATGATTCCATAAGTCACATTGAAAGTACAGATGCATTAGAAATCTTTTATGGGCAATTAACTGCTTATGGTTCTGATTGTCATGGTTGCTCTGGCATAACTGCATCAGGATATGATATAAGAAATGATAACATATATTATAATGATAAAGAATATGGTCAAATAAGAATAGTTGCAGCAGATAGAGCATATAAATTTGGTACAATTGTAAGAATTTCAAATTTAAAGTTTTATGATGAACCTTTTATAGCAATTGTTTTAGATAGAGGATTTTTAATAAAAGGAAATATAATGGATTTAGCTTTCAACACAGTAGATAATCCAGATGTAATGAATCTAGGTCGTGAAAAAAAAGCAAAATTTGAAATATTAAGGTACGGATGGTAAACTTCTCAAATGAGAAGTTTTTGTTAGGAGGAGCACATGGATCAAATTAAATCTTTAAGAGATGTAGATTTTAAATTTAAAAAGAGATTAGGACAGAATTTTCTAATTAATGAGAGTATTTTAAACGAAATAGTAGATTTATCAAATATTGAAAAAGGTTCACTAATAATTGAAATAGGGTGTGGAGCAGGCTCATTAACAAATATTTTAATAAATAAAGGTTTAAGAGTAATTGGTTATGAAATAGATAAATCTTTAAGTCCAATTCTAGATAATATGGTTAAAAATAATGAAAACTTGCATATAATATATGATGATTTTCTTTCTAGAAATCTTATTGATGATATTTCTAGTTATAAATATGAGAAACTATATATAATGGGAAACATACCATATTATATAACAACACCAATAATTGAAAAAATAATGAATAGTAAAGTAGATTTCTATAAAGTAATATTAATGGTTCAAAAAGAGGTTGGTAACAGAATAACTGCATCAATAAATACGAAAGATTATAACTCGCTTTCTGTATTTTTAAATTATAACTATAATCTTAAGAAGATATTAAAAGTTGATAAGAATTCCTTTGTTCCAAAACCCAAAGTGGATAGTGTAGTTGTAGAAATTACTCAAAAAAACGAAAAAGATGCAGTAGATGAGAAACATTTTTACAAATTAGTTAGAGATTCTTTTAAACAAAAAAGGAAGACGTTAAAAAATAATCTAAGAGAATATGACTATGCAAAAGTTATGGAAATACTTGCAAAGTATGGGTTTGATGAAAAAGTAAGAGCGGAACAGATTAATATAAATATTTTTGTTGAATTATCAAATTATTTGGTTAAAAATAAATGTTGATTTATTCTATTAACTAGTGTATATTATAAATATATAGGTCAATGAAAAGGAGAGGATATACTTGAAAATAACATCAGTAAATGTTCGTAGAATCGAGAAAGAAAACTCTAGAATGAAAGGAATTGCATCCGTATTATTAGATGATAGTTTTGCAGTTCATGATATTAGAATTATTGAAGGAGATAATGGTTTATTCATCGCTATGCCAAGTCGTAAGACAGCAACAGGTGGATACAAAGATATAGCACATCCAATTAATCCAGAGGTAAGATCTATGTTTCAACAAGAAATCTTAGCTGAATATGAAAAACAAGGCGAAGTTACTGTTGAAGAAAGCACTAAAGAAGAGAGCGCTGCAGAAGAAAATACTGTTGAAGAAGATTCAAACAAAGAATCTGCCGAATAGAATAATAAACATATGTTAAAAACATATGTTTTTTTGTAAAGATATGTAGATTTTAATATTAATCTTTGTTTTCTTGTACGCATTAGTATAGTATAATAATATAGGTGATATTATGCTAGAAATATCTAAGAAAGAAAAAAGCAAAACTTTAACAATAGTTTTAATAACAACATTACTATTACTGTTAATGATTGTTAATGTTTTTTCACTTTGTATTAAGATTTCAAAAATGAAAGTAGAAAGAAAAGTGGTGTTAGAAAAGTTAGCATCTTTAGAAGGAGAAGAGCAATACTTAAAATTAGAAGTAGAAAAACTAAATGATCCGGATTATGTTGCAAGATATGCTAGAGAAAAGTATTTGTTCTCAAAAGATGGTGAATTCAATATAAGAATTCAATAGAAAATATACATAAATTAGTAAAACAAAAGAAAGTAATTAATACTTTCTTTTTATATGTGATAGAATATGTTTGGTGATGTTTATGCAAATTAATCAAATAAATACTTTAGTATTGGCATATATTGGAGATTCTGTTTATGAATTGTTGGTCAGAGAATACCTAGTAAGTAAAAAGATTAATAATGTTAATCAACTACAACAAGAGGCCAAAAAGTATGTAAGTGCAAAGAATCAAAGCAATTATCTGAAAGAAATAATTAGTGAGGGAATTTTATCGGATATAGAAATAGATATAGTTAAAAGAGCTAGAAATAGTAAGATTAATTCACATCCAAGAAATACAGATGTAATCACTTATAAGCATGCCACGGGATTAGAAGCTTTAATAGGATATCTGTATTTGGAAAACAAAAAGGATAGAATAAATGAAATAATGAGTTATATTATTAAGTAAAGGAGAAATATGTATATAATAGGAAAAAATGTTGCAATTGAATATTTAAAGACAAATGAAAATATAAACAAAGCATTAATATTGGATACATTCGGCGACAAAACAATAGTAGAAGACCTACAAAAACGAAAAATTTGTATTACTTTTTTAAACAAATTAGAATTAGATAAAATTGATAATGGAAATCATCAAGGTATAATACTAGATGTTCCAGATTTTAAATATTCTGAACTAAATGAGATACTAGATGAAAACAAAAAACTAATTGTTATGCTAGATCATTTGGAAGACACACACAATTTTGGCGCTATTATTAGAACTTGTGAAGCAGCAGGAGTTTCTGGGATAATTATTCCAAAAGACAGAAGTGTTGATATAAACTCTACCGTTATGAAGACAAGTGCAGGAGCACTTAACAATGTGAAAATATGCAAAGTAACAAATCTAGTAAGCACTATTAACGAACTAAAAAGAAAAGGATATTGGATAATTGGAAGCGATTTAGAAGATAGTGTTGACTATAAAAAAGTAGATTATGACATGCCAATTGTATTAGTAATTGGTAATGAGGGATTTGGCATAAGCAGATTGTTAAAAGAAAATTGTGACATTGTTGTTAATATACCAATGAAAGGCAAAATTAATAGTTTAAATGCTTCTGTTGCAGCTGGAATATTAATTTACAAAATAATTGAAAAACAATAGGAGGTATTATGTACAAAGATTATGATGATAATGAACTTTTGTATTTAATTAACGAATCAAATGAAGATGCTTCTAATATTTTGTATGAGAAATACAAAAATATTGTTTCAATTAAAATTAAAAAATATTTAAAATATGCAAATAAATTAGGATTAGAATATTCTGATTTATATCAAGAAGGTATGGTTGGTCTAAGCGAAGCGATAGAAGGTTTTAAATCTTCAAAAGAGACTAAATTTTCTACATTTGCTAATATTTGTATTGAAAGACAAATATTTTCTGCACTAACTAAGTCTAGCAGAAAAAAGCACACAATCCTGAATGATTCTTTATCGCTAGACAATACTTATGATGACAATTTAAGCTTGTTAAACTTTGTCTTTGATAGAAATTCTGACCCAGGTGTATATTTGGAAAACAAAGAGAGAGTAGAAGAATTATATAAAAAAATAATTGATGTTCTTACTGATCTTGAAAAAGAGGTTTTTAAATTAAAAATTAATGGCTTTGATTATAAAGAAATAAGTGAGATAATAAATAAGAGTTATAAATCTGTTGATACGGCAATTCAAAGAATAAAAACTAAAATCAGAAAGATATTATTGACATTATAAATATTTGTTGACTTTAAAAAGGTATTATGTTAATATCAATTTGAAGCACGTAGAGGTGTTTTTATTTTGAAAAGGTGGGATAGTATGAGTAAAGTGTCAAACTTTTTTACAGGCATAAAAAAAGAAATGGAAAAAGTAAAATGGCCAAGTAAAAAAGAAATGATAAAATATTCGATAACTACAATTATTTTTATAATATTTTTTGCATTATTCTTCTTCTCTCTAGATATAATTTTTGCTTACTTGAAGAGTCTGGTAGGTTAATATGGATACAAAACAATGGTATGTTGTAAACACTTATTCAGGTCATGAGAGTAAAGTAAAAGAAAAATTAGAGATGAGAATTAACTCAATGAATATGCAAGATTATATATATAGGGTAATTGTTCCAGAACAAAAAGAGATTGAAATAAAAGATGGCGTTAAAAAAGAAAAAATTAAAAAGATGTTTCCTGGTTATGTATTAGTTGAAATGATAATGTCGGATGAAGCTTGGTATGTAGTAAGAAATACACCAGGAGTAACTGGATTTATTGGATCAAGTGGTAAGGGAGCAAAACCAGTATCCATATTACCAAAAGAAATAGATTTTATATTGGGTAACATGGGTATGAGTAGACTTGATATTGCCAAGGAAATAGAAGTTGGTAACGAAATTAGAATTATTGATGGACCATTCAAAACAATGTTAGGAAAGATTCAAGAAATAGATCTTGCTAAACAAAAGTTAAGAGTCTTGATAGATTTATTCGGTCAAGAAACTCCAGTTGAAGTAGACTTATTTCAAATTGAAAAAATAAAGTAAAATTGTCTTGATATTATTGATTTATCGTGTTAGAATATCATTGCTATTTATTTATATATCAAAAAAATTAAGATTTAGGAGGTGCTATTTATGGCAAAAGTAGTAGTAAAAAAAATAAAATTACAAATACCTGCTGGAAGAGCAACACCTGCTCCACCAGTTGGAACAGTTTTAGGCCCTGCAGGAATTAATTTGCAAGAGTTTTGTGTTAGATTTAATGATGCGACAAAAGATAAGATGGGTGATATTTTACCTATTGAATTGAGCATTTATGAAGATCGTTCTTATGATTTTAAGCTAAAAACTCCACCTGCAGCATTTCTAATAAAGAAATTTGCAAAGATTGATAAAGCTGGATCAAAGGGACACACAGAAATAGTTGCAAAAATTAGTAGAGATCAATTAAGAGAAATTGCAGAAATTAAAAAAGAAGATTTAAGCGCTTACGGAATTGAAGAAGCAATGAAAATAATTGAAGGAACTGCTCGCAACATGGGAATTGGCATAGAGGAATAGTATTTGACTATTCTATGTGGGAGGAAAACCGAAATAACCACTGAAGGAGGATTTATGAAAGGGAAAAAATATTTAGAAGCATCAAAGAAAATTGATAGAACAAAATCATATTCTAAGGAAGACGCAGTTAAGTTAGTAAAAGAAACTAGTGTTTCAAAATTTGATGGTACTATTGAGATTGCCATTAACTTAAATTTAGATTTAAAAAAGAGTGATCAACAATTAAGAGGAGCAATAGTATTACCAAACGGAACTGGAAAATCAAAGAAAATATTGGTCGTTACAAAGGGTGAAAACGCTAAGCTTGCAAAAGCTGCTGGTGCTGATTATGTTGGTGATGCTGATATATTAGAAAAGATTGAAAAAGAGAACTGGTTAGACTTTGATATAATAATTGCAACCCCAGATATGATGCCTAGTTTAGGGAAACTAGGAAAAGTATTAGGACCAAAAGGATTAATGCCAAACCCTAAAGTTGGAACTGTAACTACAGATGTAGAAAAAGCAGTATCAGAAATTAAAAAGGGTAGAATAGAATATAAGACAGATACATTTGGAAATATACATTCAATACTTGGAAAAGCTTCATTTGAAGAATCAAAAATACTTGAAAATTTAGTTGCATTTGTAGAATTGATTATTAAAAATAAGCCAAACAGTGTAAAAGGAACATATATTAAAAATATATCTATTTCATCTACAATGGGTCCTGGAATAAAAATAGATTTAAATTCTTTTGACAAATAGAAATATATAAGATATAATAAGGTTCGAATTCAAAAAGTTACCCATAGACGGTAGGTGTGAAAACATAATTCCTACTTAGGGAGATATAATAACCGATGGTTATATTAGCTCTCATATGGAAATGTGGGAGCTTTTAATATTATAAAAGGAGGTTAATATGGCTAATAAAGAAGTATTAGACAAGAAAAAGAATGTTGTTTCTGAGATTGCTGAAAAAATAACAAATTCTTCTTCAATTATATTCTTTGATTACAGAGGATTAAAAGATGAAGAGATAGCAGAAATAAGAAGAAAGCTTAGGGAAAACAATTCAGATATGAAGATCTACAAAAACACTCTTACTAAAAGAGCTTTAGATGATTTGAAGCTAACAATAGATGAATGTGTTGTCGGACCAAATGCAATAGCATTTAGTAAAGATGTAGTATCACCAATAAAAATATTGTCTGAATATTCAAAGAAGAACGCAGTATTAGTTATTAAGGGTGGTATCGTAGAAGGAAAGATTTCTACATTAGATGTAATATCAAAGCTTGCAAGTATACCAACAAGAGAAGTATTATTGACAATGCTTGCTGGTGGAATGATTGGAATAGTAAAAAATTTGAGCATAGCATTAAATATGTATGCTGAAAAGAAAGAAAAATAAAGAAGGAGGAAATGAAAATGGCAAAGTTAACAAAAGAAAGTTTTATCGAATCACTTAAGGAAATGAACCTACTTGAAGTAAAGGAATTGGTAGATGCAATGAAAGAGGAACTTGGAGTAGATCCAAGCGCACTATCTGTTGCTGCACCAGTTGCTGCTGCACCAGTTGAAGAAAAAACAAAATTTGATGTAGTACTAAATAGCGCAGGAACAAACAAAATCGCAGTTATAAAAATTGTTAGAGAAGCTACTGGTCTTGGATTAGTAGATGCTAAGAATTTAACTGAAGCTGGCGGAAACATCAAAGAAGGAATTTCTAAGGAAGATGCAGAAAGTCTAAAAGCAAAATTTGAAGAAGCTGGAGCAACAGTCGAATTAAAGTAATAAAATTTAAGCCTATACAAAAAGTATAGGTTTTTGCGTATTTAAAGAATAGGGGTGTAATATTGTCTCATTATTTTACCAATGATGAAGTAAAGTCAGATGTTAAAATGATAAAGTCAATTATTAACAGTAAAGAGTATACTTTCTATACTGACAACAATGTTTTTTCAAAAAACAAAATAGACTTTGGTACAAAGCTATTGCTTGAGAACATAAGCAACATTCACGGAGATGTCTTAGATTTAGGCTGTGGATATGGAGTAATAGGTTTATACATTAGAAGTAATTTTGATGCTAAAGTCGACATGGTAGATATTAATAAAAGAGCAATATTATTATCAAAAAGAAATATTGAATTATACAGTTTAGATAAAATCAATGTATTTGAAAGTGATGGTTATGAAAATATAACATCAAAATACGATTACATTGTAACAAATCCACCAATAAGAATAGGAAAAGAAAAGTTGTATAGTATTCTAATAAGTGCGAAAGAGCATTTAAAAGAAGAAGGAAAATTGGTATTGGTAATAAGAAAAGAACAAGGAGCTAAATCTTTGAATAAAGAATTGGAAAAAATTTATAATGTCAAAATTATAAACAAGAAAAAAGGATATTGTATTATAATGGCTAGTAAAAAAGAATAAAAGTCAAATAAATACAATGTTTTTGTTGACTTGTTTGTGTTATTTTGGTAAAATCTAAAATTAGTACCAAATCTTTATTGTACTGGTTCTTTGAAATAATTATGTGGGGTGAAAAAATGGGTTACAAGTTTAAAATGTTTGGTTCACATCGCGAAAGGGCTACGTTTTCAAAAGTAGGTAATTTCTTAGAGTTAGGTAATTTATTGGAAATTCAAAAGAAATCATATCAAACCTTTGTTACCACTGGTATAAAAGAGGTTTTAAGTGATTTATTTCCTATTGAAAGTTTTTCTGGTAATCTGAAATTAGATTTTGGGGATTACGTTTTTGAAACGCCTAGACATTCAATTAAGGAATGTAAGGATAGAAATTTAACATATGCATGTCCATTAATTGTACAAGCAAAATTATTAAACAATGAAACTGGAGAAGTTAAGGAACAAGACATATTTTTAGGTGATATGCCCTTAATGACTGAAGGCGGTACATTTATTGTTAATGGTGCTGAAAGAGTTATTGTTTCTCAATTAGTTAGATCTCCAAGTGTTTATTTTACAAAGGAAACCGATAAAAATGGTAGAGAAGTTTTCATGTCTCAAGTAATACCTACAAGAGGTACTTGGCTTGAATATGAGATTGATGCTAAAGATGTTATATATGTAAGAGTTGATAGAACTAGAAAAGTTCCAATTACTTCATTATTGAGAGCCTTTGGTTTATCTTCAGATGAAGACATTATTGAATTATTTGGAGAAGACCATTACATGGTTAATACAATTTCGAAGGACTCAACAAAAAATACAGATGAAGCATTAATAGAAATATATGAAAAATTGAGACCAGGAGAACCAGCAACATTAGATAGTGCTAAGAATCAATTAATAACTAGATTTTTTGATGAATTTAGGTATGATCTTGCAAAAGTAGGACGTTATAAATTCAACAAAAAGTTGGATGTTTGTGATAGATTATTAGATTGCAAAATAGCAGAAACAATTAAAGTTAAAAACAAAGTAATAGTTGAAAAGGGCACAGTAATAACAAAAGAAATACTTGAAGCAATAAGACCACATATTAGAGATGGATATGGATTAAAGAGGGTTCTAATCAATGAAGAATTAGATAACTTTGATACTGTTCAAATAATTAAGGTATATGATAAGAATAATGAAAATGAAATAATAAAAGTAATTGGTAATGATCAAAGCATAGAAGCAAAGAGATTAACTATTTCTGATGTA
>CAYRHA010000001.1:0-24601 GCA_964424005.1 uncultured Muribaculaceae bacterium | reverse complement strand
TAAACAAATTTAATGGTAATTCAACATTATACATTGCTATCTTTTTTTATCTTGCATTATTTGTAATTGAATTATTAGAAAAAAATGTTTCTAGTATTGGAGATGACGGTGTTAATGTATTAAGTATTGTTAGAAACGCAGCACCTGTTGCTGCGGCGGCAGCAGCAAAAACAGCAACGGCAGCTAAAACAGCTGCAGCTGCAAAGACTGCAGCAGCAGCAAATACAGCTGCTTCAACACAAACAGCTTCCACAGCAGCAAATGGTGCATCTGCTATACAAAATTCTACAACTCCAATAAAACAACAAGGCATACAACCAAATATACAAGATGGTTCAAAAATACCAAATAAAAATGTTGATGGCAATTCACTAAAAAATGAAATAAAGCAAAAAGATTCAAAATTGGATAATAATATTGAGAAAAAAACTACAAGATTAGATGAAGAAGCAAAAAAGAAAGATAAATATAAATTAAGCTCTGGAAATGAAGAAGTTGAAAACGAAGATGAGTCTGATTTTGATGAAGGAACTGAGGAACTACTAGGAAAAAACAAAAAGAAAGGATTTAAAATTCTTCTTTTTGTTCTACCATTTCTTTTTGTTATATCTTTAGTATTATTACCATTCGTGTTAGTGGCTTCTTTATCATCAATACTTTCAAATGTTTTTGGAGGATTAACTGATTATGATGTTGGTGAGAAAGCAGCATTGAATATTCAAAGAATCGGTAACTTTGTTGTTTTTGATGGTTTTGTAACCAACGAAGAAAAAGTAAAAAACGAAATAATAGAAGAATATATTTATTATTACGATACAAATGCTATTGAACTAGATATATCTTTATTAGTGTCCACTTTATTTTACGACGTTAATTTAGAAAATTCTGCATCATCAAATAGTGAAGAATTAAATGTTGATAGAGCTAATATTAGAGTAGCTGCTATTCCCTTTTTAGCACGTAATATGGTTTCTATGAGAGAAGTGGAATATTTGTGTACTGAAAAAGTAAAAGATAATGTAATTGTATATGAAACAGAATATGTCAATTCAAAAAGTGTTGATATAAAGACCCATATAAAAAAGATTTGTAATGAAGCAAATGTTAATTCTACTATTTATGATTACTATAGTGAAATTGATTATGATAAGTATTTTGATTATTTAGCTGAATCAAATATACTAAAAACACTATATTCAAACAAGTTTTTTGAGGATGGAACTGATGAGGAAAAAACAAGAGTAATTAACGACATAAAAAATACTTATTTACTTGCAGATATGTTATATTTTGACGAAAGATTATCCACATGTCAAGAAATGGCTACTATACCACAAAATGTTGTTAGTGTTTTACAACCGCCTTTCGAGGGTGCTTACTCAATCACATCATATTTTGGATATAGATTAGGAAGATTTGCTGGATTTCATACTGGTATAGATGCTGTATATAACGTAACAGAGAATTATTATATATATTCAGTAGGAACGGTACCTGGAACCGTTGTAGATGTTGGTAATAGTTTGGAAGGTGGAATATACATAAAAATCAGATATGATATAGATGGAGAATCATATACAACATATTATGGACATTTATTAGCTGGATCTGTTAAAGTTTCTGAAGGTCAAGTTCTTGAAACCAGACAGGTTATTGCAACAATGGGTAATACTGGTATTAATACAACTGGAAGGCACTTACATTTCCAAATATGGAAGGGTAGTTCATCTATTAGAGAAAATTTATTTAATCCAATTAATTTGTATACAAGCGCAACAAATTACAAGAATCCTTGTTATTAATAATAATTTTGTTGACTTTACTTGAAATGTTACTAGGTTATTTGGTATTATAATGTTAATGGAATCTGTTAGGAGGAGTTAATGTGAAATTAAAATTTAAAGCTGAACCACAAGATATACTATATTTTGTATTATTTTGTATATTTTTATTATATATAGTGGCTTTAGCAATACTTAATTTATCTACATTTTCAAAAACAGGAAGTTTTTATGGATTAAACCCCGTGGAAGCTTTTTCTCCAACATATTTAGTTTATACGATAGTATTTTATTCAATAGCATTGTTTGCAATAATATTAGTTGTTTCATCATACTTTTTTGAAAGAGAAAAAGGATTTGGAATAAGCACTGATGGAAAGAAATTTGAAGGATATGAAAGTTTTGCTAAAGAGAAAGACATAATAAGCGCAATTGGTGTTAAAAAGATATACCAATCTGATAGAAATTATAATTATGCAGGAATGCCTTTGTTTTCAAAAGGCCAAGAAACATGGGTAGATGATGGTGAATCCCACTCAATTGTAATTGGTGCTACTGGATCAGGAAAGACTTATTGTATAGTAAATCCATTAGTAAATATATTAGCTAAAAAGGGAGAGTCAATGATTATTACTGACCCTAAAGGCGAGATATATGAAAAGAATGCTGAAATGTTAAAGGAAAGAGGATATAAAATAATTGTATTAAATTTTAGAGATCCTCAAATGGGACATGCATGGAATCCTTTAACATTACCTTATGAATTGTATAAATCTGGAAATAAAGATAAATCTAATGAATTACTTAGAGACTTAGCAATTAATATATTATATGAAGCTAAGACTGAAGATCCATTTTGGCAAAACACAGCAGCTGACTTCTTTACTGGTTTAGCGCAAGGATTATTTCAAGATGCAAAAGAAGAAGAAATTAATTTAAACTCAATAATACAAATGTTAACAACAGGTGAAGAGAAGTTTAATAATTCAACATATATTAAAGAATATTTTGCAACAAAAGAATCTTCTAATACTGCATATATTAATTCTGCTGGTACTATTAATGCACCAAATGAAACTAGAGGAAGTATAGTATCTGTATTCAGACAAAAAGTTAATATATTTGCTATGGCAGAAAACTTATCAGAGATGTTATCACATAGTGATTTTAATATGTTTGATATAGGTAAAGAGAAGACTGCCGTATTCTTAGTAATTCAAGATGAAAAGAAAACATATCATGCTTTAGCAACAATATTTATTAAACAATGCTATGAAAGTTTAATTGATGTAGCACAAGGTAATGGTGGTAAGTTATCAATTAGAACAAATTTTATACTAGATGAGTTTGCAAATATGCCTCCATTAAATGATGTTACTACTATGATAACTGCAGCAAGATCTAGACTTATTAGATTTAATTTGATTATTCAAAACTTTGCACAGTTAAATGAAGTATATGGAAAAGAAAAAGCAGAAACTATAAAAGGTAACTGTGCTAATACGATATATTTATTAAGTAGTGAATTACAATCTCTTGAAGAAATAAGTAAATTAGCAGGAGAGAAGAAGGTTAAGAAGAAAGATAAAGAAGAAGTAAGGCCTTTAATTTCTGTTGCAGAATTGCAAAGATTGAAATATAAAGACGTTGTAATATTAAAACATCGTTGTGCGCCATTTAAAACAAAAGTTAAAACAAATGATGAGTATAATTGGAATAATCCAAATTATCCAAAGGCTACATACATAACTAGAGAGAAGAAACCAATTAAATTATTTGATTTAAAAGAAATGGTAAAAAATAAAAGAATGAATAGTTTATTCGGTGTTATTGATGATCCTCTTAAGATGGCTAAAGAATCTTCGTTTGGGCCATCAGTTAACAGTATTAATAAGCCAAATTCATTCGAAGGAGAAAACTTTAATTTTGATGAACTCATTAAGAAGATTGATGAGAAGATTGAAGAATTAGATAAAGAAGAAAAAGCACAAAATGCAACTAGTGAAAAGGATACACCAGTAGTAATTGATGAAAATAAAGTAGAAGAAAAGACTATAAAAGAAGTAGTACCTGAACAAAAAGAAGAAGAAGTAATAGTAAATCCAGATATAGATAAAATAATCGAATCTATTGAAAAGGAAGATACTACTGATGATGAATTCTTTGATGATTTCTTCTATGAAGAATAAAGATATACTGTGTATATCTTTTTTATTTTAAATATATTATAATACTTATAGGTGAAATGTAGTGCAAGAGATTATTGATGTAATAGTACAATTGATTTTACAACTTGGTCCAGTATTTGGATTTTTAATAATAATTATTGAATCAATATTTCCAGTGCTTCCACTTGGATTATTTGTATCATTAAATATGTTGGCATTTGGTAATGTTGTAGGATATATAATATCTTTAATAGCTACAATAGGTGGTTGTTTGCTATCTTTCTATGCATTTAAAAATGGATTTAATAAAGTATTATATAAACACATTAAATTAGATGGTAAAGTAGATATATTTCTAAAGAGAATAAAGAAGTTAAGCTTTAGAAGCTTAACATTACTAGTTGCAATGCCTTTTACTCCTTCATTTGCAGTAAATATATCTGCAGGATTATCTAAGATGGAATCAAAAAAATTTATATTAGCTATTCTTATAGGAAAACCATTTATGGTATTCTTCTGGGGATATATTGGTAAAACCTTAATTCAAAGTATTAGTGATCCACTTGTAATAGCGGTAATACTAATGATAATGTTGCTGGCATATCTACTATCAGAGTTAATACAAAAGTTATTAAATATAAAGGAGTGAGATTATGGAATATATAACAATTGGTTTACTTATATTATTGTTAATACTTGGTGTAATATCATTATTTAAAAATATAAATGAAAGCAATATTACTGAAAGATTAGGTAAACTAGAAAATACCATTACTAAAGAAATTGGAGATTTTAAATCTGATTTAAATAGAACCTTGTTTCAAGATTTTGAGTCTTTGAATAATAGAATTGAAGAAAGATTGAGAATAATTAACGATAAAGTAAATGAAAGATTGGATCAAAATTTTGAAAAGAGTAATAAAACTTTCATGTCAATTGTTGAAAGGCTTACTAAAATAGATGAAGCACAAAAGAAAATAGATGCATTATCAACTGATATAGTGTCATTACAAGGTATATTAACTGATAAAAAGAGTAGAGGTACTTTTGGAGAAGTAAGCTTAAATAATATATTAAGAAATATATTTGGTGATAATAATACTAAAATATATGAATTGCAATATAAATTTGAAAATAACAATATAGCAGATGCAATACTTAGAGCACCTGAACCACTTGGACTTGTTGCTATAGATTCAAAGTTCCCTTTAGAGAACTACCAAAATATGGTAGATAAGAATATTTCTAAGATTGAAAGAGATTTATATGAGAAAAAGTTTAAAATAGATGTCAAAAAGCACATAGATGCTATTGCAGAGAAGTATATAATACCAAATGTAACATCTAACCAAGCATTTATGTTTCTTCCTGCAGAAGCCTTATTTGCTGAGCTAAACGCATATCATCAAGACATAATTAATTATGCATATACAAAAAAAGTATGGATAACATCTCCAACTACATTAATGGCAGTACTTACTGTAGTACAATCAGTAATTAAGAATTCTGAAAGAGATAAATATGCATTAGTTATACAAAAAGAATTACAAGGATTAAGTATAGAATTCAGTAGATATAAAGAAAGATGGGAAACATTATCTAGAAGTATTGAAAAAGTATCTAAAGATGTGAAAGATGTCAATGTAACTACTGAAAAGATAAGTGATAAGTTTGAATCAATAAATAGAGTTGAAGTAGATAAGTTTATTGAAACAAAGAAAAAAGATGAGTAATCATCTTTTTTTAAAATAATATTAATAATATTAGTCCTAATAAGAAAGTATAAATTGAGAAGTATATTAATTTTCCATTCTTTAGCAATATCTTTTTAAACCATTTAAATGTGAAATATGTAATTGCCATTGCTGCAATTGTTGCCATTAAATATGGAAACCACAAACTATTTAGGTTTGGAGATTTAACTAAGTCACTTACACCCAATGCCATTGATGCTAGACTAATAGGAATATATAACATAAAACTAAATTTAAGTGCTGCTTCTCTTTTTAAACCTCTAAACATACCAGCAGATATTGTGGCACCGCTTCTACTTACACCGGGTAATAATGCAACAATTTGATATAAACCAATTATTATTGCATCTTTTATTGTCAGTTTACTATCATCTTTAGTGCCCTTTATATTTCTAATTAAGAATATAAATGCAGCAGTCATTAAGAATGAAATACCAAGTATTTTTAAACTCATTACTTTCTCAATACTATCTTTATATATAAGACCAGCTATACCTGCTGGAATAGTTGCTAATACAATTAGTAAAGCATATTTAAAGTTTGCTTTATATTTTTCTTTTTTTGTTTTCATATACAAGAAGAAATCTTTTACGATTGATATGATATCATTCTTATACAGTAACATTATGGCAATTAAACTACCAAAATTTACTACAATTTCAAAATTCATATCGTATAAGAAATCCAAGCCTAACAACTCTCTAAATAAAAGTAAATGTCCACTTGAAGAAATAGGCAATGCTTCTGTAAAACCTTGTACAATGCCAAGAACAACATATTTAATTGTATTCATATAATCACCATTATTATTATACAATATATTTTAATGTTTGTTAAACATGAAAAGTAAAATACACTAAACTTTACAAAAAATGTAATGAATTACAAATAAATAATGATATAATATAACCAATAGGAGTGATACTATGTTGTTAGATGTAAAAGAGTTATATGAAAAGAATTATATAGATCAATATGTAATTGTAGAAGGATGGATTAAAAATCATAGGAAGCAAAAGGAATTTGGCTTTATTGATTTTTTTGATGGCACTTGTTTTAATACATTACAAATTGTATATGATGATAAATTAAGTAATTTTGAAGAGATTCAAAAATATAAAGTTGGAAGTGCAATAAGAGTAAAAGGAAAACTTATTAAATCACCAAAAGAAGAACAAAATTTTGAATTGCAACTTGAAACAATTGATTTATTAGGAGATTGTCCTGAAACATATCCTATACAACCAAAACAACACTCAAGAGAGTTTTTAAGAGAAATGGGATACTTAAGACCTAGAACAAATTTATTCCAAGCAGTTTTTAGAGTAAGAAGTATTGCAGCACAAGCAATTCATAATTATTTTCAAGAAAAAGGTTATGTATATGTTCATACTCCAATAATAACGGGAAGTGATTGTGAAGGTGCAGGAGAAATGTTTAAAGTAACTACACTTGATATTGACAACATAAAGGGTAAATTAGACTATTCAAAAGACTTTTTTGGTAAAAAGACATCATTAACTGTTTCTGGTCAATTGCAAGCAGAAGCTTTTGCATTAGCATTTAAGAGAGTTTATACATTTGGACCAACCTTTAGAGCAGAGAATTCAAATACAAAGACACATGCTTCTGAATTTTGGATGATAGAACCAGAAATTGCTTTCTGTGATTTAGATGGTGTAATGGATATAGAAGAAGATTTTTTAAAGTATATAGTAAAGTATATTTTAGAGAATGCAAAAGAAGAAATGAAATTCTTTGATAAGCTTGTAGAACCAGGTATAATATCAAAACTAAAAGACTTATTAAATAGTAAAGCAATAAGAGTAACACATAAAGAAGTAATAGATATATTATTAAATTCTGGAAAAGAATTTGAAAACAAGCCAAGTTACAATAGTGATTTAGCAAAAGAACATGAAAAGTATTTAACAGAGGAACATTTTAAATCACCAGTATTTGTAAAAGACTGGCCAAAAGATATAAAAGCATTCTATATGAGATTAAATGAAGATAAAAAAACAGTTGCAGCTGTTGACTTATTAGTGCCAGGAGCAGGAGAGCTAATGGGTGGATCACAAAGAGAAGAGAGATATGATTATTTAATTAGAATGATAGAAGAGAAAAACATTATTAAAGAAGAATTAGAATGGTATATAAATCTAAGATTATTTGGTGGTGTAAAACACGGTGGATTTGGAATGGGATTTGAAAGATTATTAATATATGTAACAGGTGTAGAAAATATAAGAGATGTATTGCCATTTCCAAGAACACCAGGAAACTGTGAATTTTAAAACAAAAAAAAGAAACTATTTAAAGTTTCTTTTATTTTGCGTTCATTCCTCCATCAATTCTATATGCTTGACCTGTTATATATGTAGCATCATCTGATGCTAAGAATACTATTAATTTTGCAACATCTTCATTTGATGCATATCTACCTAGCGGGATCATTTTTAAAAATTCATTTTTAACTGCATCACCATTTCCTGGAAGAGAGCCATCTTCAATTGATCTCATCATTCTATTATCTACTGGTCCTGGACATATTGCATTTACTCTAATATTTAATGGTGCACCTTCTAATGCTGCAGTTTTTGTTATACCAATTACTGCATGCTTTGACGCTACATAAGGACAAAGCCCTGGAGAACCCATAAAACCTGCAACAGAAGAAGTATTAATTATACTTCCATTTTTGTTCTTCATCATCTCTGCCATTACATACTTCAATCCATAATAAACACCTTTAACATTTACATTTAATACAAAATCAAGATCCTCTTTATTTGTTTCCATAATACTAGCCACTTTACCTTCTACACCAGCATTATTCACAAATATATCTATCTTCCCAAATTTTTCAATTGTTTTATCAACATAATATTTTACATTATCTTCTCTTGATACATCAGCTTTTAACAACAACGAGTTGTCTTTGTTCAGATTTAATGCTTTTGAAAGTTCCGTTAAAGATTCAACAGAAACATCTACTAACGCTAATTTAACTCCGCTTTCATTTAATATTTTAGCTACCGCCTTGCCAATTCCACCACCAGCACCTGTTATTATTGCTACTTTATTTTCAAACATAGTATAACCCCTCTCTATAATAACTATATTTTAGCATTTAATTAGTTAATATTAAATATGATATTTACTATTTCTTTAAATTAATGTAAAAAACATGTATAGATTATTTAAGATTATTGTTATATAATGAGTGCGGTGATTTAAATGGAAAGACTACAAAAAATTATAGCAGAATCCGGTTATTGTTCTAGAAGAAAAGCAGAGCAATTAATAAAGATGGGCAAAGTATCTGTAAATGGCTCTATTGTAAGCGTTCTTGGATCTAAAGCAAATGTAAGTGACACTATTATTATTGATGGAGAAAAATTAGTTAAAGAAGAGAAAGAACACTATTTGTTTTATAAACCAAGAGGAGTAATTAGTTCGACTTCCGATGACAAAAACAGAAAAACCATTTTAGATTATTTTGATTCTGATAAAAGATTATATCCTGTTGGAAGACTAGATTATGATACTGATGGTGCAATTATAGTGACTAATGATGGGGAACTTGCAAATTTATTAACTCATCCTAAAAATGAATTAGAAAAGGTCTATATTGTTAAAGTTAAAGGAATAGTTAACGGAGATGTTATTAGAAAATTAAAATTAGGTGTTGTAATAGATAAAAGAAGATGTATTCCAAATAGAGTTAAATTAAGAAAAGTTGATAAAACAAAAAGTACTTCTATTGTTGAAATTATTATACATGATGGTAAAAATCACGAAATTAAGACTATGTTTGAATCAATCGGATATTTAATTGAGAAGCTTAAAAGAGAAAGAATTGAATTTTTAACTTTAGAAGGCTTAAAATCAGGTGAATATAGAAAGATAACACCAAAAGAAATAAAGAAACTATATAGTTTGATAAAATAAAAAAGAATTTTTACAATTCTTTTTTTACTATTGCCTCGGTAGGACAATTCTCAATTGCTTCAACAGTAACCTTTTCTAATTCTTTTGTTAATTCAATTTTTTTAGCATAAGCTAAGCCATTTTCATCAAAATCAAATAATTCATTTGATAGAGCAACACATGCTCCACATCCAATACATTTTTCTTTATCAACATTTAATGTCATATTTCACCACCCAAAAGAGATTATATATATATTGACTTAAAAAATCAATTATAATATTTAAAAAAACGTAAAAATATGTTATCATTATTTTAGGCGGTGATTACATGAAATCTAGGATGGAAAAGTATTCAGAATCAATGGATACACCAAAAAGAACTGATAGGAATTCATCTTTGTATGATGAAATATATACACAAAGAAAAGAACCTGAGAGTAATGTAACGGTTATTGATAATGTTAATGAAATAGATATAAATAAAATAAAAGAAATGATTAGTAACAGAGAAGATTATAAGAAATTAAGACAATATCAAAGTATTACCAATGATTCTAAAGAGGATAACAAACTAAATACTAGATATGATTTAGATGAGATTGATTCTAAAAACTATGATATTAATGAGATCATTGAAAAGAAGAAAAGCAATCAAAATAGTGAATTTGATGAAGATAAGATTAGAAAGATTTCTAATACTCAATACGATATATTAAAAGATCTAAATGTTAACTCTGAACACAATGAAGAAATATCAAATGAAGAGAAAGAAGATCAATTAAAAGAATTAATAAACACAATTGTTAAAGAAAAGGGAGAACTATCAACTTTTGCAAAAACAAATTTAGATTTTTTTGCAGACTTAAGAGAAGAAACCGACGAAGAAAATACAACCGCAATAATAAAAGAAGAGAATCTTAAATTAGATGATATTGAAAAGAAAGATAATGAATTCTTTGCATCAGATGATTCATTTAAAAAAGAAGATTTTGAAGAAGATTTATCAAAACCAAAAGAAAAAGGTAACTTAATATTCAAAATTACTATTGGTATACTAGTTGCTTTAATTTTACTTGTACTAGTATTTATAATATTAATTCTATAAAGCATTTATAATGCTTTTTTTATTTATTTATGTTATATTATTATTAACAAATAATGGAGGAATTTATGGAAAACAAGAGTATATTATTAGAGGATAAAGAATATGAATTAATAGATGACATTAAAGGTGGATTTGATCTTGATGAATTGAAAAAGAAATATACTGATTATTTTTATAACTATGATTATATTGTTGGTGATTGGGCATATGGCAAGATGAGATTGAAGGGTTTTTGTGAAGACAAAAACCAAATGAATAGAGATTTAAATAACATTAAGAATTTACAAAAATATATTAGTGAAAACTGTGCTTATAATTGCAAATATTTTGTTATAAAAAGAGTATACAAAAATAAATAAAGGTGTTATAATAAATCTGTAATAAAAAAGAATAAAAGAGGTGTGATTATGGAAGAAAACAAAAAGAAATTAATCGTTGTGAATGAAGATGGATCAGAGACAGAAGCAGAATTACTTATAATTTTTAAACTAAAAGAAACAGATAAAGAATATGTTCTTTATACTTTGAATGAAGTAGATGAAAATAATATGATAAAGATATATTCATCTAGATTAGTTGATAATGGAGAATCATATTCATTTGAAACAATTGATTCTGATGAAGAATGGATTAGTGTAAAAGAAGTAATGAAGCAAATAGCAAAATCAGGACAAGAAGTACAAGAATAAATTAATTGGAGGTTTTTATATGGAAAACACAATGGGAGCAAATTTGCCTTACGAAATTAGCAGAGAATTATCAAAAAATTTGCCAAAAATTACTGTTGAAAAATTGAATTCTGAGAGAGTGGTAAAAACTAAATTATCAGTTATAGAACTCTTGAAAGAGGTCTTTGATAGAATATTTAGTTCGTCAAAACCTAGTTTTATTTTCACTAAACAACAAGAAGAACAATTGCCAGAAGGACCGATTGATTTAAGTGGTGATGAACCAACAAAAGATAATAAATATGCAGAAAAAAAAGCAGAAGAGATCAAGACATATGAACTAAAAGAAGCAGGTTATAACAGAGTTTTATCGAATTCTTCCAGGCCAAGAATGGCTTTAACTCCAGAAAATTTTGCTTTAAGTCTTAACAGAGGTTGGGCAACTATATTTGGACCGAAACCAAAAGAAGAAATCAGTGCTGGTTTTGATTATAGTGAAATTAGTAAATTATCTGAAAAGGTAAACGAAGAAAATGTTCAATCTATAGAAGTGCCAACTGAACCAACTATTGAAGTTAAAAAAGAAGAAAAACAACCTTTAGAAATGTCAGTAACTGAAAATACAAAAGAGCCTGAAAAAGAAGAATATAAGTTTGATGAAATTATTGCGCAAGCAACTAATATTGTTAATGAAAACATTGAATATAAAAAGCAATTAGAAAACTTAAAAAAAGAAGTTATAAAATTTAAAGACAACAACGGATTATTAAAGGATGAAGTAAGAACTGTTAAATTGGAAAACGGTTCATTAATTAATCAAGTTGAAAAATTGCAATTAGACAAACAAGGCTTAGAACGTGATTTGCAAATAATTGCTTCTGAAAAAGAAAAAATGCAAGTTAAGTTTGTCGAAGATTTACAAGCTAAGGAAAATGAAAAAACGTCTATAGAAGAATTTTATAAAAAACAATATAAAGATAAAGAAACTAAATTAATGAATTATTTGATGGCAACTATATCAAGGGGATCAGAACAAGTTACACCTACTGAAGAAAAAAGCAAAGCAAATATTTAAAAGATGTGTAACACATCTTTTTTTATGCTATAATTTTATATGATTGAACAATCATTTTTTGTTTGGTTATTCAAATTTAGAAAGTTGGTTTATATGAAGATATTATCAGTAAATGCAGGAAGTTCAAGTGTTAAATTTAAATTATTTGATATGCCTAAAGGGGATGTTTTAGTCGCAGCTAGATATGAGAGAATAGGTTTAGATAACAGTATTTATACAATTAATTATAATTCTGAAAAAATTGTTAAACAGGTGGTTTTAAAAGATCATTCTGATGCTTTAAAATCATTTTTAAAAGAATTAGTAGATATGAAAGTAATTTTAAATTACAACGAGATTGAAGGGATAGGTCATAGAGTTGTTCAAGGCGGAGATAAATACTTTTGCTCTGTATTAATAGATGAAAAAGTAATTAATGATATAGAATCATTTGTTTCTTTAGCGCCCTTACATAATCCAGCTAATTTATTAGGTATTAAAGTTGTTAAAGGTATATTACCTGATTCTAAAAATGTAGCTGTTTTTGATACTGCATTTCATCAAACTATATCTCAAGAACAACATGTTTATCCATTACCTTATGAATGGTATGAGCAATATAAAGTTAGAAAATATGGATTTCACGGAATTAGTCATCAGTATTTAGCTGATAAGATTTGTGAAATAGTTGGTAATGATAATTTAAAGATTATAACTTGTCATCTTGGAAATGGAGTAAGTATATCTGCAATAAAAGATAAAAAGAGTATTGCTAATTCATTAGGATTTACTCCATTATCTGGAGTAATGATGGGTACTAGATGTGGTGATATTGATCCAACTATTATTCCATATATTATGAAAAACGCTAACAAGACAATAGATGAAGTAATGTATGACTTAAACAATAAAAGTGGTTTTCTAGGAGTTAGTGGACTAAGTTCTGATTCCAGAGATATCATAAATGGTATTGAGCACGATAATAAGAGATGTTTGCTTGCAGAAAAAATGTTTGTTGAAAGAGTTGTTTCATATATTTCTTATTACTACACTTTATTAAACAAAGCAGATGTAATTGTCTTTTCAGCAGGTATTGGAGAAATGACACCTAAAATAAGAAAAGATATCATTGATAGATTAAATTGTTTGGGAATATATGTTGATGAGAAGGCAAATGAGATAAGGGGAGAGTTAAAGAAAATATCTAGTGAGAATTCTAGTGTTTTGTGCTATGTTATTCCAACAGATGAAGAATTAATGATAGCAAAAGAAACATATGAATTGATAGAAAGGTAATGAGATGTATAAAGAAATATTTAAGCTAATTAAAAAATATGACAGTATTGTTATTGCAAGACATGTAGGTGTTGATCCTGATGCCTATGGATCTCAAATTGCATTAAAAAGCATTATATTAAATTTATTTCCAAATAAGAAGGTATATGCAGTAGGTTCTGGTTCTGCAAAATTTAGATTTATTGGAGAACTTGATAAAGTTGATCCAATTATCAACAAAGAATCATTATTAATTGTATTAGACACACCAATTAAAAGAAGAGTAGATATTGAATCTATGGATGATTTTGCATGTACTTTAAAGATAGATCATCATCCTTTTGATGAGAAGTTTTGTGAGTATGAATGGATAGAAGATAATGCTTCAAGTGTTTGTCAAATGATATATGATTTGTGTAAGAATACAAAATTTGAACTAACTAAATATGCTGCAGAAAGAATATTTATGGGAATTATTACTGATACAAATAGATTCCTATTTAGTTATTCAACACCATATACATTAAAAGTTGCTGCAGATTTAATGGAGAACTATAAAATAGATACATCTGATATATATGGTAAATTGTATATGAGGAGTATTAGTGAACTTAAGCTACAAGGATTTATATCTCAAAATATGAAGATAACTGAAAATGGTTTTGGATATATACTAATAACTGATAGTATGATTAAAGAATTTGGAGTAGATGCTGCTAGTGCAGGTAATATGGTAAATAACTTTACTTACATAGACGAATTATTAGTATGGGCTACTTTCTCTGAGGATGTTAAACAAAACTTAGTAAGGGTATCTCTTAGATCTAGAGGACCAATTATTAATGAAGTTGCTAATCAATATGGTGGTGGAGGGCATAAACAAGCAAGCGGTATCAAGATTGAAAATTTTGATAAAGTAGATGAAATAGTTAGTAAGATGGATGAATTATGTAAAAAGTATAAGGAAGAAGCGAAAAGTGAATAATTTGCAAATAGCTATTGTATTTGCTATAATTCATTTGGTGATATTATGAAAATAACTAGCGTTGAGTTACCGTCGGTTGCTGTAAGACAAAGTCAATATCCAAATGATTCTTTACCTGAATTCCTAGTTGTAGGACGTTCAAATGTAGGTAAGAGTAGCTTTGTAAATGTATTGATTAATAGAAAGAACTTTGCAAGGGTATCAAGTAAACCGGGTAAGACTCAAACATTAAATTTTTATTTAGTAAATAAAGATTTTTATATTGTAGATGTTCCTGGATATGGATATGCAAGTACAGATAAATTAAAACAAATGAAATTTGGCAAGATGATTGAGGACTATCTTGAAAACAGAAAGTGTTTAAAAGAAGTCTTTATGCTTGTAGATTCAAGACATAAACCATCTGAAGATGATGTGCTTATGTATAATTTCTTGAAATATTACAAATTAAAAGTTAAAGTAATAGCAACAAAGATGGATAAAATATCAGTTAATCAAAAAGAAAAACAAAAGAAAGTTATAATGGAGACTTTAAGTATTGTTGAAGATGAACTTATACTATTTTCTAGTATTACGAAAGATGGTAAGAAAGAAGTTCAATCTACAATTGAGAAATATTTAGATTTTATAGATGACTAAGTTCATCTTTTTCTTTTTTTATGGTATAATTCTAATGATTCTGGAGGTGTTAATATGAAGATTCCTGTTGTAGCATTAATTGGTAGACCAAATGTTGGGAAATCTACATTGTTCAACAAGTTAGTAGGTAAGAGAATATCTATAATAGAAGATACTCCCGGAGTTACTAGAGATAGAATATATGGAATGGTTGAGCATAAGGGTATTAAATTTCATTTAATTGATACAGGCGGAATAACATTAAATAAAGATGTATTTAGCGAAGATATTAGAGTACAAGCAGAACTTGCTATCGATGAAGCCGATACAATTGTATTTGTTGTGGATGGAAAAGATGGCATTACTTCAGATGATATATTAATAAGAGATATATTGAGAAAAAGTAACAAGAATATAGTGGTTGCTGTTAATAAGTTTGATAATAAAGAAGCAAAAGATAATATGTATGATTTCTATGAACTTGGATTTAATGATTATATGTATGTAAGTGCAGAACACAATGTTGGTATATATGAGCTATTGGAACATATTATTAAAGATTTTAAAGACTTTAAGGATGAAAGCTATAGTGAAGATGTAGTTAAGTTTTGTGTAATTGGAAGACCTAATGTTGGTAAAAGCAGTTTAGTAAATTGTATATTAAATGAAGAAAGATCAATTGTATCTGAGATATCTGGTACTACTAGAGATTCAATTGATACTCCTTTTACATATGAAAATAGACAATTTGTAGTTATAGATACTGCTGGTATAAAAAAACAAGGAAAAGTCTATGAAAATATTGAGAGATATAGTATATTGAGATCAATGAAAGCAATAGATAGAAGTGATGTATGTCTAACAATTATAAATGCAGATGAAGGTATAATTGAAGAGGATAAGCATATTGCTGGGTATGCAATAGAAAGTGGTAAAGCTTTAGTTTTAGTAGTTAATAAATGGGATAAAGCAAAAGAAGATATGATTACTTTTAAGAAAGAATTAAGAAATCATTTCCCATTTGTGGAATATGCCCCAATAGTGTTCTTATCTGCTTTAACTAAGAAGAGAATACATACTCTAATGCCAGAAGTAATTAAAGTATATGATAATTGGCATAAGGAAGTTAAGACAAGTATTATTAACAATATTATTGGAGATGCAGTTTTACTAAACTCTCCTCCTTCTTATAAAGGAAGGAAGTTAAAGATACTTTATGTTAATCAAATAGATAAAACTCCACCAAAGTTTTTATTTCAAGTTAATGATAAAAAACTAGTTCATTTTTCTTATGAAAGATATATAGAAAATAAAATAAGAGAATCAATTGATTTAGAGGGTACACCTATAACTATGGTATTTAAAAACAGGGGTGAATAAAAGAGATGTTAATTTAACATCTCTTTTAATTTTGTTTCAAATTCATTTTGTATTTCATTTAATCTTTGTTCTGTCTTTGCTTCAAATCTCATTGTTATATTTGGACCGGTATTGGATACTCTTATTAATGCAAAACCATCTTCAAATATTGCTTTGCAACCATCAATATCTAAATATTTATATTTTCTTTGATCACAATATTTTTTAATATTATCTACTATTTCATATTTAATATTATCATCTGCATGTATCTTTAATTCTGGAGTAGAAAAGTATTTATTAATTCCTTCTAGTAATTCACTAACTTTTTTGTCAGTATTGCTCAATATTTCTATTATTCTTAAAGAGGCATATATACCATCATCATATCCGGGGAATTTATCATTTAAGAATATATGTCCTGATAATTCTCCACCAAACAATATGTTATCTGTTACTATTTTTGCTCTTAAATATGAGTTCCCAGTTCTATATTCAATAGGTGTACCACCTAGCTTTACTATTTCATCTTTAAGGCTTCTTGAGCATTTAACATCAAATAATATTCTCTTATCACTTAAGTTTCCTATGATATTTCTTAAAATTATTATCATTATATGATCTACTGGTACTATTTTCCCGTTTTCATCTACCATTCCAATTCTATCTGCATCTCCATCATATGCAAAGCCTGCATCTGCATTTGTTTCTATTACTTTATTACTTAATTGTTTCATATTTTCAGGTACACTTGGATCTGGATGGTGATTTGGAAAGTTTGGATTAGAATCTATAAATATTGGTATGTAATCAACGTTTAATTTATCAAATATATCTTTTATTATTATTGAAGATGTACCATTACCTGCATCTATTACTACCTTTAATTTTCTATTAATTTTAATATTCTTTAACAGAAAACTTATATACTCATCTTTAATATCTCTAATAGTAGTATTTCCCTTGTTCTCTTGAACAGAATGATCCTTTTCCATATATTCCCTTAGTTCTTGTATTTGTTGCCCATAAGCATTGTTAATGCCATTAAATGACAGCTTAAATCCATTGTATTCTTTTGGATTATGAGAAGCAGTAACCATTATCCCTGATGTTATGTTTAATAAGCGCCAAGAAAAATAATACATTGGTGTTGTTACTAATCCAATATTGATTACATTTATACCTACATCATTTAAACCTTTAATAAGATATTCTTTTAAATCTTTAGAAGAATATCTGTTATCATAACCTACAATTGTAGTATTTTTATTTTGTTCTTTCAATATACTACCAAAAGCCATACCAAGAGTATATGCAAAGTTATTATCTATATCTTTCTCATATATTCCTCTTATATCATAAGGTCTATATACATTTTGATTGAATTTCATATATTATCACCATAATAATTATATCAAATATAAAATAAAATATGTATTCAAATTGATATAAGTGTACAATAATGAAGATTTACACAGTAAATATAAGGATAAATAGCACTTTTTTGCACGAAATACGCAAAAATACTTGATTTTATATAGCAAAAATGCTATTTTATAAATATAAGCATATACATTCTTATGCTTAAGAAAGGGTAGAGGTAATATTTATGTCAAAAGCAGAACTAGTTGAATTCATGGCTGGAAAGTCAGGATTAACAAAAGCTGACTCAGCACGTGCACTAGATGCATTCATGGAAGGGGTAACAAAAGGACTTAAGTCACACAAGAAAGTAACTCTTGTAGGATTTGGAACTTTCGCTTCTAAGAGAAGAGAAGCTCGTACAGCTCGTAATCCACAAACTGGAGCAGCTGTTAAGATCCCTGCAAGAAATGCAGTATCATTTAAAGTTGGAAGCAAGCTTAAAGCAGCAGTTAACTAATATAAAAGATAAAGCTTAATGCTTTATCTTTTTTTTTGTCCTTATATTTGGTATAATCATCTTGGTGAGCTTATGCAAAAAACAAGTCTTGAATTACTTAAGATGATCGAAGCTTCAGGTTTTGAAGCATATATTGTAGGTGGTTTTGTAAGGGATTACTGTATGAAAAAAGAGTCACATGATGTTGATATATGTACTAGTGCAAAGCCAAAAGACTTAATTAATATATTTAAATCAGCAGTATTGCCTAAAGAAAGGTATGGATCAGTAACTTTAGTATATAAAGGTATTAGATTTGAAATAACTACATTTAGAAAAGAAATAAAATATGAAGATAGAAAACCAATAGAAATAGAATATAGTAATAATTTTGAAGAAGATATTCAAAGAAGAGATTTTACCGTTAACACTCTATGTATGAATAGTTCTGGTAAAATAATAGATCTTTTAAATGGCAAATCAGACATAAATAACAGAGTTATAAGAGTTGTTGGAAATATAGATGAGAAATTTAAAGATGATCCTCTAAGAATGCTTAGAGCGATTCGTTTTGCAACTCAATTAGATTTTAAATTAGATGAATCTACTGTGAATGGTATAAGAAATAATATGCAATATATTAGTCAATTGTCCTATCAAAGAAAGAAAGAAGAATTAACTAAGATATTTGCAAGTAAAAATATTAGATATGGAATAAAATTGTTATTAGATTTAGAATTAGATAAATACTTAGAACTAAGTAATTTAGATAAAATGATTATAACTGAGGATGTACTAGGTATGATGTCTCAATTAAATATATTAGATATATATTCGTTTTCTCGTCTTGAAAGAGATTATATTGAAAAAATAAATTTAATTGTTAAAAACGGAGAAGTAAATATAATGGATTTATACAACTATGGATTATATATATGTCAAATTGCAGCAGATATTTTAGGTATTAGTAGAAAAGTGCTTGTAAAAGTAGAAAAGAAGCTTCCTATTAGGTCAAAAAAGGATATTGATATACAAACTGATGAGATATGCAAAGCTCTTAATAAAGAACCGAATGGTTGGTTAAAAGAGATATATAATAATCTTGAAAAAGAAATTGTATATGGTAATATAGTAAATAAGAAAGAAGAAATAATAAAGTATATATTGAATAATCATTAAAGGAGGACTTTATGAATAAGAAGTTCATGGAATTATTAAAGATTAAAAACTATGTTATTCCTGCATATTTATTTTCAAATTATTCTACATTAGGAATAACTGATAAAGAATTAATAGTATTAATATATTTAATAAATAAAGAACAGCCTTTAATATGCAATTATAAAAAAATATCAGAAGATATGAATATAGAAAAGAAAAATATTATGACTTGTATCAATGACTTAAAGAATAAAGGACTATTAGAAATCAGAGTAGATAAAAACAATGAAAGTAAATTAGAAGAGTATATATTTTTAGATCCTCTATTTAGTAAAATATTTATTAATTTCATCGACAATGAAGATAAAGAGAAAGACAACAGTATATATTCTTTATTTGAGAAAGAATTAGGTAGAGTTTTATCTCCAATGGAATATGAATTGATAAGTGGATGGCTTAGTAGTGGATATAAAGAAGAAATAATAATAGAAGCTTTAAAAGAAGCAGTATTCTCTGGAGTTAGTAGTTTTAGATATATAGATAAAATACTTTTTGAATGGAACAAGAAAGGTATTAATAGCAAAGAACAAATAGTAAGCAATAAAAAAGAATATTCTTCAAAGAAAGAAGAAAATACTGATGTTCCAGATTATGATTGGCTAAATAATAATGAATAATGTTATTGAATATTTGGAAGAGTTATATCCAAATGCTAAGTCTGAGTTAGAATGTTCAAATGATTTTGAATTTCTAATAGCAGTAGTTCTAAGTGCTCAATGTACTGATAAAAAGGTAAATAAAGTAATAAAAGTATTATTTGACAAATATAATATTAATACTCTTTCTAAAGCAAGAGTAGAGGATTTAGAGAAGATATTAAGACCATTAGGAATGTATAAGAAGAAAGCTGTATATATAAAAAGCATAGCAAATGATGTGGTTAATATATATAACTATAAAGTACCTAATACTATGAAAGATCTAACTAAATTAAATGGAGTAGGTAGAAAGACAGCAAATGTAGTACTATCTCAATTATATGAAGAACCATGTATGCCAGTTGATACACATATTATGAGAATATCAAAGAGGTTAGGGATAGTAGCGGAGAAAGATAATGTATTGGTAATAGAAAAGAAATTGGTTAATATTTTTTCAAAAAATAAGTTAATTAAACTTCACATGCAGTTAGTATTGTTTGGTAGATATAAGTGTACAGCAAGATCTCCTAAATGCACTGATTGTAAATTAAATAATATTTGTGTATATAAAAAGAAGCGATTATATTGAATCACTTCTTTTATTTTATCCTTCTGAAGAAGCATTTACTGTTACAGTTCTATAAGCATAGAACAATTGTCCTTCATGGGATACAGTATATTTAACTGAATAAGTACCAACATTATTAGTAAATGTACTTTCTTGTACTGGTAAATCTGTTAATACATTAGTAATAGTCTTGTCACTTGGCGTTGTTGTAGTAGCAACCCCGTTAACATAGACTGTAACTGAATATTCAGTATATGGAGTGCCAACTATTAAAACATTGTCTGGATTATTGACTGTAATAATTACTATATCTGGTTCCTCATTTTCAAAGAACACTTCAGCACCAACAGACGCATTAGTTTTAAATATTGACCAAGCAGTTTTAATCACATATGTAATTGGACCGTAAGTACTTGGTTTATCTAAAGTAACTGTTGTATCTGTTGTACTTGAAATATATGTATTGACCCCCGCTTCATCTTGATAATATATATCATAACCAATTACTCCAAGTTCAACACTATTAATTAATAATTGCTCCTCTAAATAGTCTTCCCAATTTGTTCCGTAGTGATTTTCAAAATAATTTGATAAGTATTCAAAGGTGAAATCTGCTGGTGTTTCAATTGCATCCCAAGACAATGTAACTGTTGATGTGTTTTCTGTTAAGTTTAAATTAACAACATCAGTTAATTGCTTGTATCTAGTTGAAATAGTAGTAGGCTCAGTTCCCCTTTTATAGTATTCTGTAGTTATCATTTCTTCTGGTGTATATGCACTTGGTAATTTAGCAGGTATTGTTTCTTTTTCAATACTAACTGCAACAACACTATTTGGTATTTTAAATGTCTTTGAAGATCCTTTTATCATTTGTGTAAATATTTGTTTTGCTAATTTGCTCTTTGTGGCAGCTGTTGCTAATGTACTTACATATTCGTTGCTAATTTTATCATATCCATACCACAATCCCATAGCGTAATCATTTGTATAAGAAACTGTCCATAAATCATTTACTGCATTACTAGGTAAATCAAACGCCTCAATTGTTTCGTTTGCAAAGTCTGTTGTACCAGATTTAGCAGCAACTTGATATCCACTAACTCTAACAGGACTTGCTATACCAGAATTAACACCCCATATTAAGGCATTAGATACTATATATGCAGTAGCATCTGACATTGCTTTTACCTTTGTAGCGGTAAATTCTACTGTTTCATTTGTCTCCCTATATACTATTTTTGTTACACAATAAGGTTCAATATAATATCCACTATTTCCAAATGCAGCGTAAGCAGCTGCCATTTGTAGAGGATTAGTACCATTGTAAGCTCCAACAGCATGAGCTTCATGTACTTTTCCGCCTTCGATTTCAGGTTCCATTCCTAATTTAGTGGCAAATTCTAATATTTTTGCATTATTTATCATTTTAAAGGCTTTTAATGCTGGTATATTTCTAGATAATCCAAGAGACTCTCTCATTGTAAGTAGTCCCATGTATTTTCCATCCCAGTCTTGTATTTGTATTCCATTTGAATAACTAGCTGGTAAATCATCTAGGAAAGTAGTGTACGTAGACCAGTTTTCATATTCAACACCAGGACCATAATCATATATTGGCTTAGCTGTGGAACCCGGTTGTCTTTTTATCATAGTTGCAAAATTATATACTCTTTCTCCTACTAAATTTCTTCCACCACCTAGTGCAACTATTGCACCGGTTTTAACATTTGTAACAGCTACACCTGCTTGAACAAGGTCGTTTTCCCATTTCCATTTAGTTCCATCAAATACACTATTAATATAATCTTGTCTTTCTCTATCCATTGTTGAGTATATTTCCATTGAAGTTGAATAAGGACTTAAACCTGTTTTTTCTTCTACTTCAGTAACAACAGTATCAATAAATGATTGATAAGCATTTTGTCTGCTTCCTTGCCCAACTAACATATCTTCAATAGCAATGCTATTTGCTATATCTCTTTGTTCATCATTTATATATCCGTGTCTAACCATAAGATTCAATACAACAGCTCTTCTTTCATATGCTTTATCTGGATTTACATATGGATCATATGCTGATGGCGCTTGGAATAAACCAGCTATTAATGCTGCTTCAGATAAGTTAATGTCTTGTATTTCTTTTCCAAAGTAGCTTCTGCATGCTTCTGCTACACCATATGAATATGCACCAAGAAACGGAGCATTTACATAAAATTCTAATATTTCTTCTTTAGAATAATTTTTTTCTAATTTAAATATTGCTAAATATATATCAGTAAACTTTCTTTTTAGTGATACTGTAGACTCAGTAAAGTTATTTCTTACAACTTGCATTGATATTGTAGATGCTCCTCCAGCATTTTGACCTAATATTTGGCCTAAAGCAGCTTTTAAGAATCTAGGAAAATCAAATCCATTATGTTGATAATATCTAGAATCTTCTGTTGCAATAATTGCATCTATTAATACTTGTGGTAAGTCATCATATGTTATTACGTCTCTTATTTCTAAACCTAATTTTGCTATTAATTCTCCATCTGAATCATATATAATACTTGCTTCTTTTTGATAAAGATTATCCGGATCAAAATCAGGAGCGTTTTTAACTATATATATTGCGAATGCAGCAGCACCAACAATACATACAATAATACCTATTAGGATAATATTCAATATAGTATTTATTACTTTATTAAATTTACTTCTCTTTTTACCTTCTACTTTGCCTTTTTTATTTCTTCTTTTCATTATTTTACCTCCTAATAATATTATTGTTGGAACTAGCATTATTGTTGCAGCTACTAATAAACTCTTAACAATACCAAACATTATTATTCCTAGTATTAGTGCTAATAATGCAACTGGAGCAGCTGTTAAGAATATATTGCTGCCAATTGTATTTACTATCTTCTTAAAATTCATCTTATCCTCCAAAATACAAATTATTAACTGCATTTATATAATCCAATCTAGGGTTATAGTTATTTTTCACAAGACAACCATAATTTCTAAATTCTTCAATTGATATTGATTTTTTATTATTTTCTACAAATTCTTTTAATATATTACTCATTAATATATATGTTTCATCACATTTGCAGAATCTAACAATTATAAATGATATTCCACCTTGTTTCACTATATCAAATAAGTGTTTTAATTGATGACTATGTATGTTTGTAAGAGCGAAAGACTTACTACTTTTAACTTCTTTTGCTTCAAAATCAATGTATTTTTCTTTGTAAATCCCATTATAATCTGTTGTAGATGGCATTTCATAGAATGCCTTTGTTATTATTGTTTTTTTGTTAATGGTTTTTACATCAACACATTTTATTGGTGTTGGTTTCTTATATACAATAGCAATTTCCTTACTTCTATAGTATTCATTTGTGATATTTAGGTCATTTTCCAATGATAATCCTCTATTTGAGTGATCAGTACAATTATGTGTTTTTTCTTTTTTAATATTGTTTGGATATCTCATCTTAATCACCTAATGCAATTATACAACAAATGATAATAAATTCCAACCAATTAATGTCTCTAGTAGTGACAATGCAGTTGACAAAATGATAGTAATTTGAGAAAATAAACTAGAGGTGAAT